>JBDUEC010000026.1:0-16575 GCA_040002655.1 Rhodoglobus sp.
CTCACCGGAACCCCGGAGGGCGTCGCGCTCTCGGGCCGGTTCCCCTACATCGCCGAGGGAGACGTCGTCGAGATCGAGATCGAGGGGCTGGGTCGCCAGCGCCAAGTATTCGGACAGGCGTAGCCCAACCCGCTAACCTCCGATGTCTGCCGGAAGTGAATCCGCGGCGGCGACCACCACAGCGCCGCCGCGGAAGCGTGGTTACCGGCGGGGGATCAGCCGCTCGAGCTGGGTGACGTGGCGCGGCTCGAGTTCCTCGATGCTCGCCACCTCCAGCAGTTTCATCGTGCGCACCACCTGGTCCGACAGGATTGCGATGGCGCGATCCACGCCCTGGCGGCCACCGGACATCAGGCCGTAGAGGTAGGCGCGCCCGACCAGGGTGAACTTGGCGCCGAGCGCCATCGCGGCCACGATGTCCGCGCCGTTCATGATGCCGGTGTCGACCATCACCTCGGTGTCCTTGCCGACCTCGCGCACGACATCCGGCAGCAGGTGGAAGGGGATCGGCGCCCGGTCGAGCTGGCGCCCGCCGTGGTTGGAGAGCAGGATGCCGTCGACGCCGAGCTTCGCCAGCTTCTTGGAATCCTCGAGGTTCTGCACGCCCTTGATCACGAGCTTGCCCGGCCACATGGCGCGAATGGTCTTGAGGTCGTCGAAGTTGATCGACGGGTCCATGGCGGAATCGAGCAACTCACCGACAGTGCCCCCGGTGGAGGCGAGCGAGGCGAACTCCAGTGGCGGCGTGGTCAGGAAGTCCCACCACCACCACGGCCGGGGGATCGCGTTGATGATGGTTCCGGCGGTCAGCTGCGGCGGGATCGAGAAGCCGTTGCGCTTGTCACGCAGGCGCGAGCCGGCCACCGGGGTGTCGACGGTGAACATGAGGGTGTCGAACCCGGCTGCGGCCGCGCGCTCGACCAACCCGTAGGAGATCTCGCGCTGGCGCATCACGTAGAGCTGGAACCAGTTGCGACCGTTCGGGTTCGCGGCCCTCACGTCTTCAATGGTCGACGTGCCGAGCGTAGAAAGGGTGAACGGGATGCCCGCAGCTCCGGCAGCACCGGCCCCGGCGATCTCGCCCTCGGTCTGCATCAGGCGAGTGAACCCGGTGGGTGCGATACCGAACGGCATCGCAGACGTACCGCCGAGGATCGTCGTGGTGGTGTCGACGGTGCTGACGTCACGCAGGATCGACGGATGGAACTCGATGTCCTCGAATGCCTGGCGCGCGCGAGCCAGCGAGAGCTCACCCTCGGCGGCACCATCCGTGTAATCGAAGGCGGCCTTGGGGGTGCGGCGCTTCGCGATCGCCTTGAGGTCGTAGATCGTGAGCGCGTTGTCGAGCCGGCGCTTCTTGGCGTTCAGCGTCGGCTTCTTGAACTTCATCAAGGCGAGAAGATCCTTGGGGTTCGGGAACTGTCGTTTGGTCATGGCGCTTCCTGTCTGGGCGAAGAGTCTGGGCTAGAAGGGTCTGGGCTAGAAGAGTCGTGGCTAGCTGAAGATGAGGTTCTTGGGCGGTTCGCCTGCGAGTAGGCGGCGGATCTGCTCGCGCACGAGTCGATCCACCCGGCCGGACATCGCGTCGGTGTGGCCGCCGAGATGTGGGGTGATCAGCACGCCGGGTGCCCGCCACAGCGGGTGGTCCGCCGGCAGTGGCTCGGGGTCGGTGACGTCGAGGGCTGCAGTGACCCGGCCGGCCTCGAGCGCGGCCACGAGCGCCTGGGTGTCGACCACCGGTCCACGCGAGACGTTCACGATGAGAGCGCCGGGCTTGGTCGCCTCGAGGAAGGGCGCATCCACGAGGTGGCGTGTATCGTCGGTCAGCGGCACCGCGAGGATCACGACATCCGCTTCGCCAAGCAACTCGGGCAGGCGGTCGAACCCGTGCACGACCCCGCGCTCGTCGGTGCGAGCTGTGCGGGCGACCCGCAGCAGGGTCACGTCGAACGGGGCGAGCCTGCCTTCGATCTCGCGGCCGACGCCGCCGACTCCGACCAGCAGCACCGTCTTGCCGGCGAGTCCGGGATGCTGCGCGTGCGCCCAGCGCCCGTCGCGCTGGTCGACTGCCGCAGCCGGGATTCCCCGCAGGCTGGCCAGCACGAGTGCGAGGGTCAGCTCGCCGGTGGATGCCTCGTGCACGTCGACCGCGTTGCAGTAGACGGTGCCCGGGGGCAGCGCATCGCGCACCCCGTCGTAGCCGAGCGTCTGGCTCTGCACGACCCCGACGCGCACGGCGGCGAGCCGGGCGAGGTCGGCGGCCGGGATCATGTAGCGCAGTACGAGCAGGTCGATCGGGAAGGCGGCCGGTTCGTCGGCGACATCCCAGACCACGAAGTGGACCCCGGTGGGCGCGGGCTGCAGCCTGTGCAGGATCGCGGCGTCGGGCAGAGCTACGGTGATGGTCACGAGTGCACGCTGTCCCACTGGGCGAGCAGCTTGTCGCGGGCGCCATCGATGTGGTCGCGTGCCCGGCGTTCTGCCAAAGCCGCGTCTCCGGCCACCACGGCGTCGAGGATGCCCTGGTGCTGGCTCGCGACATCCGTGGCAGTGAGCAAATGGTTGGCCTGCACCTGCCCGATGCACAACTCGATCTCACCCATCAGGAGGCCGTGCATTCGCGCCAGTCGGAGGCTCGGCTGCCCGGCGACCAGGGCGCGGTGGAAGGCGATGTCATAGGTGGCGAACGGCTCGTTGGCCGCGGCTCCGGACTGCATCGCCCGGTGGGCGTCGAGCGCTTCGGCCGGGATCGCGCCGCCGGCGGCGAGTGCAGCGATCGCCGCGCCCTCAACGACGGCGCGGTTGTCGTAGAGGTCGACAATGTCTTCGCGACTGAGCTCGGGGATGCGAGCCGCGTGATGGGCTTCACGTCGGAGGAGCCCCTCGGCCACCAACCGCTCGATCGCGGTCTTCGCGGTGGGGCGGGCTACCCCGAAGCGCAGGGCGACGGCCGACTCCGTGATGGTTGAGCCGGGGGCATCCGCTTGGGCGATGATGCGGGTGCGCAGCTCGTCGTAGATGGTCTCGGGGAGCACGCTGGATTGCTCGAATGTCACGACGCCCTCCGTCTCCGTTGCCAAGATTGTTAGACAATGTAGCAGATTGTTTGACAATGTGAAACCATTGGCGCATGCAGACAGTTGCCATCCACACCCGCCTCAAGGCCGAGGCGATCGACGAGTACGAGGCCGTGCACGCCGTGATTCCTCCCGAGCTGGACTCGGCGCTGCGTCGCGCCGGCGTGAAGAGCTGGAAGATCTGGCGCAGCGGCCAGGACCTGTTCCACTGGGTGGAGGTGGAGAGCTGGGATGCCATGGAGGCATCGCTCGCCACAGAGCCGGCCGATATCGCCTGGCAGCCACGCATCGCGCTGCTCCTTGAGGCGGGCGCCGGCGGGGCCAACCTTCCGCTGGTCTGGGAGCTTCCGACCCGACCCGCGCAACTGTAGAGGCCCTACTCGACCCGACGGTCGTCGATCGCGTCGCTGTTCCAGTCGATACCGAGCCCAGGCGTCTCCGGAGCCCAGGCGCGGCCGTCCTTGATCACCATCTCGCCGTGGGTGATCGCGCGCAACTGCGGGATGTGCTCGACGTAGCGTCCGTTCGGCACGGCGGCGGTGAGGCTCACGTGCAGTTCCATCAGGAAGTGCGGGCAGACGGCCACGTTGAACGCCTCGGCCAGGTGCGCGACCTTGAGCCAGGGCGTGATGCCGCCGATCCTGGCGACATCCACTTGCACGATGCTCGCGGCGCCGCGTTCAAGGTATTCCCGGAACTGGGCGACCGAGTACATCGATTCGCCAACGGCGATCGGGATGCTGGTGGACTGGGCAAGGCGCACGTGACCGGCCACGTCGTCGGCAGGCAGCGGCTCCTCGAACCAGAAGAGGTCGACCGCCTCGAACGCCCTGGCACGACGGATTGCCTCAGCGGATGTCATCGACTGGTTGGCATCCACCATGATGTTGATCCGGTCGCCGACCGCGGCGCGCACCGCGCTGAGCCGTTCAAGGTCCTCCCTGTGGTTGGGCTTACCAACCTTGAGCTTCATACCGCCCCAGCCGGCGTCGACGGATGCACGGGCACCCGCCACCAGTTCGTCCTCGGTGAGGTGCAGCCAGCCGCCCTCGGTGTCGTACAGGGGAACGTCCTGGCGGTAGCCTCCGGCGACCACCCACAGCGGAGCCGCCGCACGCTTCGCCTTCAGGTCCCAGAGGGCGGTGTCCACGGCCCCGAGAGCCAGGGACGTGATTGCCCCGGTGGTGGTGGCTCGAGTGGATGCGAACAGGTCCATCCAGAGGTGCTCGATGTGGGCGGCGTCCTGCCCGACGAGGCGGGGCACCAGGTGGTCGCGCAGCATCGAGAGCACCGCTCGACCGCCGGTGCCGATCGTGTAGGCGTAGCCCGTCCCGGTGAGCCCGTCGTTCGTATCGATCTCAACGAAAGCGGTCTCCTGCTTCAGGAAGCTCTGCACGGCGTCCGTTCGCACCGTCTCCACCTCAAGGTCGACGAGGTATGCGCGGGCTGCGGTGATGATGGGCATGGGGCCTTCCGTGGGCATCGTTGCTCGGGATCGGAGATCCTATAGTATTCATGTCAGAGTGCCCGACGCTATCCTGCTTGTCAAGCGGCGCGAGAAGTGAAGGAGACAACAGTGACTCCCGTCAGCGAGCCAAGCGCCCGAAAAATTCTTCCGCGGCAGATCCTGACCGATGCGGTCTACGTCGACGTCAAGCTACTCATCATGCAGGGATCGATCCAACCGGGAAGCCGCATCAACATCGAGGATGTCGCGCGCCGGCTCGACGTGTCGCCCACGCCTGTGCGCGAAGCACTCGCACGCCTCGAGTCGGAGGGCCTGGTCATCAAGCTGCCGCTCAAGGGCTACCGCACCACCGAACTCCTGGTGCCCGAAGAGGTGCGCGAACTCTACGAGCTCAGGCTCATCATCGAGCCGCGCGCTGCGGGCAAGGCGGCCGCCGCGATCACCGATGAGTTCGCCGCAGAGTTGCGCGCCGAGATCGAGCGCGGGCGCGAGGCCGCCAAGGGCACCGATTACGCCTCCTACCTGGAGCTCTCGAGCCACGACGCCCGCCTGCACGACCTCGTGCTGCGCATCGCGGGCAACAAGACGATCCGCGAGTTCCATGGGCGTACCCACTGGCACCTGCACACGTTTCGGCTTACACACGCGGGACCGTTCGGGGCACTCACGGTCGACGAGCACGCGGAGGTTGCCGAGGCGGTCGCCTCCGGTGATACGGAGCGGGCTGAGGCAGCGATGCGCAACCACATCGAGGGGTCGCGCGAGCGCATGCTCGAGCGACTGCGGTGGATCGCGGCCGAGCGGCAGACGCCCTAGGCCCCCCAGCCGGCCTGCACACCACCCACGCGGTCAACGGCGATCTGCGCCTGGTAGCCGGATGCCGCGTAGGCGGCCATCGGGTCGCCGTCGAGGCCGCGCGACTCCCGCCACGCGGCCAGCGCCGGCCGCACGTCGGTGTAGAACGCATCCATGAGGATGCCGTTCGCGCCGAGCACGTCTCCCCTGTCCTGCGCAGCCTTCAGCGCGACCGAGTCGACGAGCAGCGCGCGTGCGGTCATCTCCTGCACGTTGAGCACCGAGCGGATCTGGCCGGGGATCTTGTCCTCGACGTTGTGGCACTGGTCGAGCATGAAGGCCACATCGCCCTCGGTGCCGTAGCCGCCGCCGCGCACGACCTCGTAGAGGATGCGGAACAGCTGGAACGGGTCCGCCGCGCCCACGATGAGGTCGTCATCGGCGTAGAAGCGCGAGTTGAAGTCGAATGAGCCGAGCTTGCCGAGCCGCAGCAGCTGCATCACGATGAACTCGATGTTGGTGCCGGGGGCGTGGTGGCCGGTGTCCAGGCACACCATCGCGCGGTCGCCGAGGGCGGCGACCTGGGCGTAGCTCGTGCCCCAGTCCGGAACGTCGGTGTGGTAGAACGCCGGTTCGAAGAACTTGTACTCGAGCACGAGGCGCTGGCCCTCACCGATGCGGGCGTAGATCTTCGCGAGCGAGTCGGCGAGGCGGTCCTGCCTGCCACGGATGTCACCCTGGCCGGGGTAGTTGGTGCCGTCTGCGAGCCACACCTTCAGGTCGCGGGAGCCGGTCGCCCCCATGATGTCGATGCACTCGAAGTGGTGGTCGATCGCCTTCTGTCTCACGGCAGCGTCGGTGTGGGTGAGCGAACCGAACTTGTAGTCGTCGTCCTGGAAGGTGTTCGAGTTGATGGTGCCGAGGGCGACGCCGTGGTCCTTCGCGAACGCTCCGAGGGCGGCGTAGTCGTCCACCTTGTCCCAGGGGATGTGCAGAGCGACCGTCGGGGACAGCGCGGTGTACTTGTTGACCTGGGCGGCATCCGCGATCTTCTCCTGCGGGGTGCGCGGAGTGCCGGGCGTGCCGAACACCTTGAAGCGGGTGCCCGAGTTGCCGAACGCCCATGAAGGCAGTTCGATTGCCTGCTCGGCGAGCCGCGGGGCGATCTGGTCGAAGGTGGTCACGGTTGTTCCTTTGCTAACTGGTCGTCAAGGTTGAAGATTTCGGTGAGCGTCTTCGACGCCTGGTCGGGTCGCCCGTCGAGCGACACGAAGTAGTCGGCCATCGCCGCCTCCCAGGCTGCGGTGCGCGGGTCTGCCGCCAGGGCGGCCTGGGATGCCGCGACCGATTCGGTCTCGTAGTAGCCGATCAGGAGCCCGTCGTCGCGCAGGAAGAGCGAATAGTTGTGACGACCGGAGTCGGCGATCGCCTGCAGCATCTCGGGCCAGACGGCGGCATGGTGCTGGGTGTACTCCGCCAGCCGCTCGGGCTTCACCTGGAGCTGGAAACACACTCGCTGCACGGTGACCTCGCCTCCTCGCGATGAGCTTGCCGATTGAATCGTTTTAAGAACCGGGTCGAGACTACGACGATTGCTGCCACCAATGCAAGCGCGAACATTCGCGGTTGTCCCTCGTCGTGGCGGGAGAACCGCGCGGCGGGCGGGGGTCATGACTCCCGCCAGGCGCTCGCGACCCCCTCCGGCCGGAGCAACAACTCCCGCCGCGCGACAGCCGCAGGCGCAAACTGCCAGTATTGAACGATTCCCCGAGGAGGGCCATGTCGGTCGTGAGCGTCAAGGACGTTGCGCAGCGAGCCGGCGTCTCGGTGGGCACTGTCTCCAACGTGATGAACCACCCCGAGAAGGTGACACCAGACTCGATCGCCAAGGTGCAGGCCGCGATCGACGAACTCGGCTTCATCCGCAACGATGCCGCCCGCCAACTGCGTGACGGGCGCAGCACCACGATCGGCCTCGTCGTGCTCGACGTGCGCAACCCGTTCTTCACCGACGTCGCGCGCGGAGCGGAGGATCGGGCAGCGGATGCCGGCCTCTCCGTGATCCTCGGCAACAGTGACGAGACGGTCACGCGGGAGTCCGCGTACCTGGACCTGTTCGAGCAGCAGCGCGTGCACGGCGTGCTGATCTCGCCGCTCGGCGACATCTCCGACCGGCTGGGCCGACTGCGCACGCGCGGCATCCCGGCCGTGCTCGTCGACCGCTCCAGCTCCGACGACAGTGTCAGCTCCGTATCGGTGGATGACGTGGCGGGCGGTCGCCTGGCCGTGCAGCATCTGCTCGACCAGGGCTGGCGCCGCATCGCATTCGTGGGCGGGCCGATGGGCATCCGCCAGGTCGCGGACCGGCTGGTCGGTGCCCGCGAGGCGCTGGCGAACGTGCCGGATGCGACCCTCGAGGTCATCGAGACCGAGGCTCTCAGCGTGATCGCCGGCCGCACGGTCGGGGCCGCGCTCGTGGCGCGCGCCGAACGACCGCAGGCGGTGTTCGCCGCCAACGACCTCGTGGCGATGGGCGTGCTTCAGGCGCTCATGATGCAGGGGGCCGATGTGCGGGTGCCCCAGGACGTGGCGCTGATCGGATACGACGACATCGACTTCGCGTCGGCAGCCGTCGTGCCGCTCTCGTCCATCCGCCAACCGGCGGCGCTCATCGGGCAGACCGCGGTGGAGATCCTGCTCGAGGAGGCCGCCGATCCGTCGATCGCGCGGCGCCAGGTGGAGTTCCAGCCCGAGCTTGTGGTGCGGGCATCCACCTTCGGCGTCTGATTTTTGACACGTTTCAGAACCGATTCGCGCGCGCACGGCATCCGGGCTTGACGCGGCACCCGCTCGCGACCTACTGTGTCTGAACACGGGATGAATCGATTCAGATTGGTATTCATCCAGTCCTGCACACCACCCACTTCACGAGGTAGACGACGATGTCGAACAGCACAGAGCAGGGCGCGCCCGCCCTCGAGCTCTCGCGGATCGCGAAGGCCTTCGGTGCCGTCATCGCCCTGACCAACGGAACTCTCGCCCTGCGCTCGGGGTCGATCCATGCGCTCGTCGGCGAGAACGGCGCGGGCAAGTCCACGCTCGTCAAGATCATCGCGGGGCTGTACCAGCGCGACAGCGGCGAGTTCCTGCTCGACGGCGCGAGCGTCGACTTCACCTCGACCGCGCAGTCCAAGGCCGCAGGCATCGCCGTGATCTACCAGGAGCCCACACTCTTCCCCGACCTGTCTGTGACCGAGAACATTTTCATGGGCCGCCAGCCCACCAGGTCGCTCGGCCGCATCGACCGTAAACGGATGCGCGACGAGGCCGTCGGTCTGTTCAAGCGGCTCGGTGTGCGGATCGACCCCGATCGCCCCACCCTGGGACTCTCGATCGCCGACCAGCAGCTCATCGAGATCGCCAAGGCCATCTCCCTCGACGCGAAGGTGCTGGTGATGGACGAGCCGACCGCCGCGCTGAGCGGCGTCGAGGTCGACCGCCTGTTCGCCGTAGCCCGCAGCCTGCGCGACGAAGGTCGCGCGCTGCTGTTCATCTCGCACCGTTTCGACGAGGTGTTCGAGCTCTGCGACACCGTCACCGTCATGCGGGATGGCGCCTACATCTCCACGAGCCCGATCGCCGGCACCACGGTCGACCAGATCGTGCGCCAAATGGTTGGCCGGGACGTCTCCTCGCTCTTCCCGAAGACCGAGGCAACGATCGGGGACGCCGTGCTGGTCGTCGAGGGGCTGACCCAGCCGGGCGAATTCCACGACGTGAGCTTCTCGGTTCGGTCCGGAGAGATCGTCGCGCTGGCCGGCCTGGTCGGTGCCGGACGCAGCGAGATCGCCCGGGCCATCTTCGGCGTTGACCCCTACAAGTCGGGCGCCGTCACGATCAACGGCAAACGGGTTCCCAAGCGCAACCCCGCGGCGGCCATGGCTCTCGGCCTTGCGCTCGTCCCCGAAGACCGGCGCAAACAGGGGCTCGTACTCGACTCCTCCGTCGCTCGCAACGCGACCCTCGCCATCCGCCAGTCCATCTCCAAGCTCGGGGTGTTCATCACCGATCGCGCGGAGAACACGGCTGCGCGCGTCTGGGCGGGGCGGCTCGAAGTGAAGACGTCGGCGCTCGACACCGAGGCGGGAACCCTCAGCGGTGGCAACCAGCAGAAGGTGGTGCTCGCGAAGTGGCTCGCTACCAACCCGAGCCTGCTGATCGTCGACGAGCCCACCCGCGGAATCGACGTGGGCACCAAGGCCGAGGTGCATCGCCTGCTGTCCGAGCTCGCCGGCCGTGGCATGGCAGTGCTCATGATCTCCAGCGAGCTGCCCGAGGTGCTCGGCATGGCCGACCGCGTGCTCGTCGTGCGCGAGGGCAGAATCACCGCCGACATCGACCGGGCGGATGCCACCGCCGAGTCCGTCATGTTCGCCGCGACCCAGGCGGAGGTGGCCTCGTGAGGGTACTCGGCAACTTCGTGAAAGCCAGGGAGACCGGCATCCTGCTCGCGCTCCTGATCGTGATCGTGGTCGCGACGGTCAAGAACCCGAGCTTCCTGTTCAGCTCCGACGGATTCCGGGACCTGCTGCTGACCCCGTCCATCCTGCTGCTGCTCGCGGTCGGGCAGGCGATCGTGATCATCACCCGCAACGTCGACCTCTCGGTCGGGTCGGTGCTCGGGCTCACCGCCTACCTCACCGGGCGACTGTTCATCGATGTGCCGGGCATCCCGATTCCGGTCGTGTTCCTCGCCGGCATCGTGTTCGGTGGGCTGCTCGGGCTCGTGAACGGTGCCCTCGTCGCCTTCGCGAAGGTGCCCGCCCTGGTCATCACCCTCGGCACGCTCTACGCCTACCGGGGCATCAACGTGCTGTGGACCGGCAGCGACCGCATCAACGCCTCCGACATGCCCAAGGACTTCCTCGGCCTCGGCACCAGTTCGCTGCTGTACATCCCGTGGCTCACGATCATCGCGATCATCGTGCTGGTTGCCGCGGGCTGGTTCCTGCGCACCCAGCGGGCCGGTCGCGAGCTCTACGCCATTGGGTCCGACCCGGCCGCTGCGAACCTCTACGGGCTCAAGGTCACGCAGCGCGTGCTCGTGGCGTTCGTGCTCTCCGGTGCACTGGCAGGGCTGGCCGGCGTGCTGTACGCCGCCCGCTACGGAACAGTCAATTCGCAAGCCGGGGTGAACCTCGAGCTGCAGGCCGTTGGGGCCGCCGTGATTGGTGGCGTCGCGATCTTCGGCGGCAGCGGCACGGTCTGGGGTGCTGCCATCGGCGCCTTCCTGCTGCTCACGATCAACCGGGCTCTACCGATCGTCGGCGTTCAGGACTTCTGGCAGCGCGCAGTGGTCGGCGTGCTCATCATCGGCGCGATCGTGCTCGATCGGGTGCTCGCCCGCCGACAAGCCAGGAAGCTCGTCGAGATGAGGGACGAGTCATGACGACCGGAACCACGACCGCCCGCACGTACAAGGACTACGGCCAGCCGCTCTGGCGCCGGATTCTAGTAACGCGCGAAGCCGCCGTCATCGGAGCGCTCATCCTGGTGATCGTCGTCGCGAGCTTCTCGGTACGCGCCTTCGCCAAACCGATCACGATGACCTACCTGTTCCTCGACATCGCGCCGATCCTGCTCATCGCGCTGCCGATGACCCTGATCATCATCACGGGCGAGATCGACCTGTCCGTCGCGAGCATCGTTGGGCTTTCGAGCGTCACCCTGGGAGTGCTGCACCAGGGCGGCATGCCGATCGAAGTCGCCGGTGCCATCGCTCTGGTCGTCGGACTGGTCGCCGGAGCGATCAACGGATTCCTCATCACGGTCGTGGGCCTGCCATCGCTGGCCGTCACCATCGGCACCCTCGCGCTGTACCGAGGGCTAGCGGTCGGCCTGCTCGGCACCAAGGCGGTGACGGAGTTCACGGAGTTCTGGACCGACCTCGCGAAGTCCAAGATCCCGGGCACCGCCATCCCGAGTGTGGTGATCCTGATCGTCGTGATCGCCATCATCTTCGCTGTGCTCCTGCACTTCACCGCATTCGGTCGCGGCATCTATGCGATCGGGCTGAGCCCGGAGACCGCACGATTCTCCGGTGTTCGGGTCGAGCGCACCAAGTTCATCCTGTTCATGCTCAGCGGCGTCGTCTCGGCGCTCGCCGGCATCTACTACACGCTGCGCTTCGGCAGTGCCAGGGGCGACAACGCCACTGGGCTCGAGCTGAGCGTGATCGCGGCCGTGCTTCTCGGCGGCGTGTCGATCTTCGGCGGTCGCGGCGCGCTGCACGGCGTGATCGCCGGCGTACTTCTCATCGGAACCCTCGCGAGCGCCCTGCGCCTCGCGAATGTCACCTCCGATGTGATCAACATCATCACCGGGACGCTGCTCGTCGCGTCTGTGGTGATCACCAGCTTCCTGGCCTGGCTCCGCACGAAGCGGGCTCGACCGGGAGGGAAGAGAACGGAGACCCTGGCCGCCGCCAAGAGCTAGGGCATCCATCCAGTTCGTCGATGCAATCACATCGGCTCACCACCTACAGGGAGAACAATGATGTTTGGTTTGAAGAGTGGCGCCGCTCGGCGTCGAATCGCGACGGGTGCGGCCGCAGCCGTGGCCGTCGCCATGCTCGCCACGGGCTGCGCTGCAGCCGGTGACGGTGGAGACACGGGCGGGAGCGGTGACAAGGGCAACCTCGCCATCACCTTCCTGCCGAAGAACCTCGGCAACGCGTACTTCGACACCTCGGACAAGGGTGGGGCAGACGCCATCAAGGAGTTCGGCGGCACCTACGCCGAGGTCGGCCCGGCCACCGGCACTCCCGACGGTCAGGTCAGCTACATCAACACCCTCACCCAGCAGGGCGTCGGCGGTATCGCGATCTCCGCGAACGACCCGAAGGCCCTCTGTGACGCGATCAAGGAGGCGCGCGACGCCGGCCTGAAGATCGTCACATTCGACTCCGACACGAGCCCGGACTGCCGCGACCTGTTCATCAACCAGGCAACCGCCGACGGCATCGCCAAGGTGGAGGTAGACCTGATCGCGGAGCAGATCGGTGACGCTGGCAAGATCGCCATCCTCTCGGCCACGGCAAACGCGACCAACCAGAACGCCTGGATCGAGCTCATGAAGGCTGACCTCAAGGCCAACCACCCGAACATCGAACTGGTGGATGTCGTCTACGGCGACGACGACGACCAGACGTCGTTCGACAAGACGGCTGCACTGCTGCAGACCTACCCCGACCTCAAGGGCATCATCTCGCCCACGACCGTCGGAATCTCCGCCGCTGCGCGCTACCTGCAGACCTCGGAGTTCAAGGGCAAGGTCTTCCTGACCGGTCTCGGCACGCCGAACCAGATGCGCGACTACGTGAACGACGGCACCGTTACCGCGTTCGCGCTGTGGAACCCGGGTGACCTCGGCTACCTCGCCGCGTACGCGACGAAGGCGCTCATCGAGGGCACCATCACGGGCAAGGAAGGCGACAAGTTCGACGCCGGAAAGCTCGGCAGCTACACCGTTGGCAAGGACGGCACCGTGCTCCTGGGTGACCCGTTCACGTTCAACAAGGACAACATCGCGGACTTCAACTTCTAGTCCGGGATCCCGTGTGGCCCGACCGGAGTGACTCTGGTCGGGCCACACGTCACCGCTGACCCACCGTGCGAGGGAGCACCATGGCCACGACGAGCATCCGCGATGTCGCGCGGCTCGCCGGCGTGTCCGTCGGCACCGTCTCGAACGTGCTCAACAAGCCCGACGGCGTCTCCTCCGACTCGGTGATTCGGGTGCAGAAGGCGATCGAGCAGCTCGGCTACGTGCGCAACGACGCCGCCCGGCGGCTGCGAGCCGGGGTGAGTTCGACCGTCGGCTTCGTCGTGCTGGATGGGCAGAACCCGTTCTTCAACGAAGTCGTGCGCGGGGCGGAAGACGAGGCATCCAAGAACGGCATCGCGATCCTGCTCGGCAACACCGATGAGGACTACCACCGCGAGGGGCTCTACCTCGACCTGTTCGAGGAGCAGCGCGTGCGCGGTGTGCTCATCTCGCCGCATGGCGACATCACCGCCCGCCTCAAGCGCCTCAAGTCGCGCGACATCCCGGTCGTACTTGTCGACAGGATGAACGTGGAGGGCGAGTTCAGTTCTGTCGCGGTCGACAGCGTGGTGGGTGGCCAGATCGCCGCGCAGCACCTGATCGATACCGGGCGTCGTCACCTGGCGTTCGTGGGTGGTCCGTTCGACATCCGCCAGGTGCGGGATCGCCTGGAGGGTGCCCGCGTCGCGGTGGACAACAGCGACTACGACGTGGATATCGAGGTCGTCGCGACGAATGCCCTCACCGTGGACGAGGGCGTGCTCGCCGGGCGCCGACTGCTCGAGCGGTCTCGCCAGCTGCTTCCGGACGCGATCTTCGCTGCCAATGACCTGCTCGCCCTCGGCGTGCTGCAATCCCTGGTGGCCGGCGGCGTGCGCGTTCCGCACGAGGTCTCGCTGATCGGATTCGACGACATCGCGTTCGCCGCGGCCGCCGCAGTGCCCCTGTCCTCGGTGCGGCAGCCGAGCCGCATGATCGGCCAGACCGCGTTCCGCATCCTCATCGAGGAGGCCGACGATCCCGACCTCATCCCGCGCCAGACGGTGTTCCGGCCCGAGCTGGTCGTCAGACAGTCGACGCTGCCGGGCGCGTGACCCCCGAATGGGGGATGATGAGGTATGACTACGTCACCTGAGCAGGTCTATCCCGCATCCACGCCCGCGCCGCTGCCCGAGGCGCGCTACCGCAACCTCGCGGCGGCGGTCACCGTCTTCCTCGGCGGGTATCTCGTGTTGTCCGCGATCAGCGGAGTGCTGGTCAACCAGCTCGCGGGCGTGGGCCCGCAGCCGGAACTTCTCGCCCTGCTCCTGCTCCAACTCGTCTTCGCAGTTCTCGTCGTGGTCGTCGGATTCTTCCTGTCGAACGCACCGGTGCCGCGCAAGCTCATCGGCTCGGCGATCGTCGTCGTGGCGGTACCGCTCTACCTGGTGCTTCAAGCCGGCCGATTGACGGGATCGATCAACGGCGGCATCCCGTTGTCGATGACCTTCGCGAACCCGTACTTCATGACCGTGCTGGCGGTGGGGGCGGGCTGGCTGGTCGTGCGCGGCGCCCGTCTCGGGTGGCTTGCACTGCTCGTGGCCGCGGTGCTGATCCCGCTGCCATTCGGCTTCGCCATGGCGAACATCAGCTATGGCATCAGCCAGATCGTTCTGCTCTTCGTGTGTGCCGTCTTTGGCATCGTGATCATCGCAGCCGGGCGCCCGCTGCGAGGATAGACGCATGCCCCTCAGCGGAGAATACGAACCAAGCACATCGGACTGGTCGCGCACACAGACCGAGCGCTACGAGGCGACGGATGGCGCGGAGGCCAACACGCTGCGCGGTCGACCGATCATCGTGCTGACATCGGTCGGCGCGAAGTCGGGCAAGCTTCGCAAGAACGCGCTCATGCGCGTGGAGCACGATGGCGAGTACGCGGTGGTGGCGTCGCTCGGCGGTGCCGCGAAGCCGCCGGTCTGGTACCACAACGTCGTCGCCAATCCGCATGTCGAACTGCAGGACGGCGCCGTGCGCAAGGACTACCGTGCCCGCGAACTCGGGGGCGCGGAGTACGACGAGTGGTGGGTGCGGGCCGTCGAGACCTGGCCGGACTACGCGAAGTACCAGACCAAGACTGATCGCAAGATCCAGATGTTCGTGCTCGAGGAAATCGACGGGTAGCTAGCGGCGGTACTGCAGCCACGCCTCCGCGAGGCGGACCCACTGCGAAGCCGGCAGCCCCGGGGCGAGCCCGAGTCCGTGCGCGCCCCGCTCGAAGACGTGCAGTTCGTGGTGCACGCCGCCCCGCGCGAGGGCAGCACCGAGCGCGTAGCTGTGATCTTCGATGGCGACTGAGGCATCCTCCGCCGTGGTCCAGATGAACATCGGCGGTGAAACGTCGGTCACGAGCAAGTCGACTGACACCGAGCGCCGAAGCTCGTCGCTCGCGTCGAGCCCGATGAGTTGCTCACGTGAACCCCGGTGCGTCTCGCTGACCATTGACACCACTGGGTAGCCGAGAATCGCGAAGTCGGGGCGAACGTCGGGTGCGGCATCCGGGGTCACGGATGCGAGGCCGGCGACGTGACCGCCCGCCGAGAATCCGAGAACGCCCACGATTGACGCACCGGCGGCGCGCTCCTCGGCGATCGCATCCTGCACGGCTTTCAGCGGCCCGGGATGCCGCGTGTGCACCGGGTACTCGACCACACGGGCACGCCAGCCGATCGAACGCAGCCACTCGGCCACCGGCTCGCCCTCGTGCGGGGCGAGGTGAGTGTAGCCGCCGCCGGGCAGCACGAGGATGATCGGAGAAGTTTCGGTCACAGGGCCACTCTAGGCAAGCCCGCCAGCACGAAACACCCCCGCAACACGCACCACATTAGAGTTGCCACATGGCTGACCTGTTCGATGGCTACGGCGCCACAGCCACGCGCAAGTCGAGCGCCCCTGCGTGGGACGAGATGTTTGCCACGCCGGGCTCCGCCCGCGCTTCGTACAAGGAGATCCACGCCGCCCTCGCCCAGATGACGCAGGACGAGCTGCGCGGCAGAACGGATGCCCTCGCCAGTTCGTACCTCGCCCAGGGCGTGACGTTCGACTTCGCCGGGGAGGAGCGGCCGTTCCCCCTCGACGCCATCCCGCGCGTCATCGACCAGGCCGAGTGGACCGCGGTCGAGGCCGGCATCAAGCAGCGCGTTCGTGCGCTCGAGGCGTTCCTCGCCGACATCTATGGGCCGCAGAACGCGGTGAAGGACGGCGTGATCCCGGCGCGCCTGATCACGAGCTCGAGCCACTTCCACCGCGAGGCGGCGGGGATCGAGCCGGCGAACGGCGTGCGGATCCAGGTGAGCGGCATCGACCTCATCCGGGATGAGAACGGTGTCTGGCGGGTGCTCGAGGACAACGTGCGAGTGCCGAGTGGCGTCAGCTACGTGATCTCGAACCGACGGGTGATGGCGCAGACCCTGCCGGAGCTGTTCGTCTCCATGCGGGTGCGCCCGGTGGGTGACTACCCGCACAAGTTGCTCGACGCCCTGCGGGCGAGCGCGCCCGACGGCGTCGAGGACCCGACCGTGGTCGTTCTCACCCCTGGCGTCTACAACTCCGCCTACTTCGAGCACACGCTGCTCGCGCGCCTGATGGGCG
>JBDUEC010000027.1:0-16169 GCA_040002655.1 Rhodoglobus sp.
GGCCAGGTCGGTTTCGACTTCGACAGCCTGTGGGACGAGCCCGAGGCCGTGCAGCAGGTGCCGGACCGGCCCGAATGGTCGAAGCGCGACAAGCTCGCCTTCGAGCGCGAGATGCTCGGGCTCTACGTGTCCGATCATCCGCTGGCCGGTCTTGAGATCCAGCTGGCCAAGCACGCGACGTCCACGATCACCGAGGTTCTCGCCGGGGATGCCGCCGGGGACGGCGAGCACGTGACTGTCGCGGGTCTCGTTACCAGCGTGCAGCATCGGGTCGCTCGGAACAGCGGCAACCAGTACGGCATCGTCACCGTGGAGGACTTCGGCGCGGAAATCAGCGTGATGTTCCTGGGTAAGACTTACCAGGAGTTCGCGCCGGCCCTTTCCAACGACTCGATCGTCGTGGTGCGCGGGCGTGTCAGCGTGCGCGACGACGGCATGAACCTGCATGCGGTGAGCATGTTCACTCCCGATCTCGGGGCGAGCCTTGGCTCCGGACCGCTACTGATCTCGCTGCAGGAGCAGCGTGCCACCACGGATGTCGTGGGCGCGCTGAATGACGTGCTCATCCGGCACTCCGGGGACACCGAGGTGCGCCTCAGGCTGGTCAAGGGCGAGAGCGCGCGGGTCTTCGAGATCCCGTACCCGGTGAAGGTGTCTGCAGACCTGTACGGCGAGTTGAAGACGCTGCTCGGCCCCAACTGCCTGGTCTGAGTGAGCTAGGCCTCGGCACCCGGGCGGCGGTAGCCCCGCTCGTGGTAGATCAGAGCCTCGTCCTCGTCTCCGAGCCCGCCGTCCTCGATCTGCACCACCACGACCGCGTTGTTGTGCACCGGGAGCACCTCGATGATGCGACCGATCATCCACGCGGTCACACCGGCAAGAATCGGCACGCCATCGGTACCGGCGGTCCAGTGGTCACCATCGAACCGTAGGTCGCGATCGGCCGCCAGCTTCTCCGCGAGATGGCGTGAGCGGGGGCCGAGCATGTGAATCGCCACGCGGTTGCCGACCGTCATGGCCGGCCAGGCGCTCGAAACCTGGGCCATATTGAAGGTGGCGAGCGGAGGAACTGCGGCGAGGGACGCCAGTGACGTCGCGGTGAATCCCACCGGTTTGCCGTCCGGGCCAATGGCCGTGACGGCGGCGACCCCCGCGGCGTGCCGCCGGAAGGCCTGCTTGAAGGCGTCGATGCTGTCGCTCGGTGCGACGGGTTGCTCGTCCATACGTCCGTATCAATCGATTTCCCGAGGGCGATATTCCCGCTGCTCTCACGAACTAGCATGGTCAGGCCATGATCCAGACGATAGACCTCCGGGACCTCCAGCCTACGAGCAGCGAACTTGCACGACTCGTTCCGCGTGCGCGACTCGACGTTTCTGCCGCCACCGACATTGCCCGCGACCTCATCGAGGCCGTGCGCGAGACCGGTGAGGATGCCCTGCTGGAGCAGGCCAGCAGGCTCGACGGGGTTCGCCCGAATCGCATCCGCATCCACGCCGACGAGATCGGCCGCGCCGTCGAGTCGCTCGACTCCGCCGTTCGCGCAGCCCTCGAGGAGACCATTGCCCGGGTGCAGGAGGCAACACGGGCGCAGGTTCCGCCCGGAACCGTGACGTCTCTTGGCCCGGGCGCGGAGGTCATCCAGCGCTGGCGTCCGGTCAACCGGGTCGGCCTGTACGTGCCCGGCGGCAAGGCCGTGTATCCGTCCAGCGTGGTCATGAACGTGGTCCCTGCGCAGATCGCCGGGGTCTCGTCCATCGCGCTCGCCTCCCCGGCCCAGAAGCACTTCGACGGGGCGGTGCACCCGACGATCCTGGCTGCGGCGGGCATCCTCGGCATCGACGAGGTCTACGCGATGGGCGGCGCCGGTGCGATCGGCGCCTTCGCCTACGGGGTGCCCGACATCGGCCTCGACCCGGTGGACATCATCACCGGCCCCGGCAACGTCTACGTCGCAGCCGCGAAACGCCTGGTGCGCGGAGTGGTCGGCATTGACGCAGAGGCCGGCCCCACCGAGATCCTGGTGATAGCGGATGCCACAGCCGATCCCCGACTCATCGCCGCCGATCTCGTGAGCCAGGCCGAGCACGACGAGCTCGCCGCGGCGGTGCTCGTGACGGACTCCGTGGAGCTCGCGGACGCCGTCTCGGCGCACGTCGACGCTCTCGCGGGCACGACCAAGCACTCCGCCCGGGTGGGTGAGGCGCTCACCGGTCGCCAGTCAGCGATCGTGCTAGTGAAGGATCTGGCGGCGGCCGTCGCCTTCAGCAACGCTTACGGGCCGGAGCACCTCGAGATCCAGACGGCGGAGCCCGGGGGAGTGCTCGACGGCGTCGACAACGCCGGTGCCATCTTCCTCGGAGCGAACTCGCCCGTCAGTCTCGGCGACTACCTCGCCGGATCCAACCACGTACTTCCCACGGGCGGGCAGTCACGATTCACCTCGGGCCTCGGGGCATTCACGTTCCTGCGGCCGCAGCAGGTCATCCACTACGATCGGGCCGCCCTGCAAGCCGTGGAGCCCGCGATCGTGGCGCTCAGCGTCGCCGAGGACCTTCCTGCCCACGGCGCAGCGGTCACGGCACGCTTCTCTGACTGAGCTGCGCGGCTGGCGTATCCTGTAGACACCATGTTCTGCCCCTTCTGCCGTTATCCGGACAGCCGCGTCATCGACTCACGCACGAGCGATGATGGCCTGGCGATCCGTCGTCGTCGCCAGTGCCCGGAGTGTGGGCGCCGATTCAGCACCACCGAGACCGCGAGCCTCAGCGTGATCAAGCGCAACGGCGTGGTCGAGCCGTTCAGCCGCGAGAAGATCGTCACCGGCGTGCGCAAGGCGTGCCAGGGCCGCCCGGTCACCGACACCGACCTGGCCGTGCTGGCCCAGAGGGTCGAGGAGACCATTCGCGCCACCGGTACAGCGCAGATCGACGCGAACGACATTGGCCTCGCCATTCTCCCGCCGCTGCGCGAGCTCGACGAGGTTGCCTACCTGAGGTTCGCCAGCGTCTACCAGGGTTTCGATTCCCTCGAGGACTTCGAGACGGCGATCACGCTGCTGCGTGTCGAACATGACACGGCGGCCGCGTCGGACTGAGCGCGCTGCCGGTAGCCTGAAGCCGGTATGTACCGACTTTTCTTCTCCCTCGTCCTGTCGAAGCTCGATCCGGAGCGCGCGCACCATCTCGCTTTCACCGTGATCCGGTTGCTGCCGACCCTCGGTGTCGGTCGTCTGGTCCGCCGGTTCACGCGGCCGGCGCCGTCGCTTGCCGTCGAGGCACTCGGGCTGCGATTCGATTCGCCGTTCGGGGTCGCGGCCGGGTTCGACAAAGACGGGCGGGGCATCCGCGGCCTCGGCCAGCTCGGCTTCGGCCACGTCGAGGTCGGCACGGTGACCGCCATTGCACAGCCGGGCAACCCGAAGCCCCGCCTATTCCGGCTCATACCTGACCGCGCCGTGATTAACCGGATGGGGTTCAACAACGCGGGGGCTGCAGCTGCACGGCCCCGAATCGTCGCAGCCTCGAAGCACGCGGTGCGACCGGTCATTGGGGCGAACGTGGGCAAGTCCCGGGTCGTGGAGGTCGATGCCGCCATCGAGGACTACGTGACGAGCGCGCGAGAACTGGCCCCGGTGTCCGACTACCTGGTCGTCAATGTGAGTTCGCCCAACACTCCGGGCCTACGCGGGCTGCAGGAGTTGGACAGACTCGAACCGCTGCTGGCCGCCGTTCGCGATGCTGCCGGCGCGACGCCACTGCTCGTGAAGATCGCCCCTGACCTCACCGACGACCAGGCCGATCGCATCACCCGACTGGCGCTCGAGACCAAGCTCGACGGCATCATCGCGACCAACACGACCCTGTCGCGCGAGGGACTGCTGACGGATGCCGCTGCAGTCGAGTCCGCCGGCGCTGGCGGGTTGTCCGGTCCACCGGTGGCGCGCCGCTCGCTCGAGCTGCTGCGCCTTATCCGCGCCATCGTGCCGCCGAACTTCTGCGTCGTGTCGGTCGGCGGAGTCGAGACCGCAGCGGACGTCGTCGAGCGCCTCGACGCCGGCGCGACTCTCGTTCAGGGCTACACCGCGTTCCTCTACCGGGGACCACTCTGGGCGCGGGAGATCAATCGCGGGCTGGCGAAGGCCCGCCCCTGAAGAGCTAGACCGGGAACTGCCCGCGCTTGACCTGCGCCTTGGGCAGTCGCATCGGCCGCAGCTGGAGCGCGCGCATTGCCGCGTACCAACGCACCTTCTCGACGCGGTCAGCGCCGAACTTTGCGCCGAGCTTGCGCACCAGGACGAACCCCAGGATCACAACGTCGATCACGGCGCACAGGAAGAATGCCCAGAGCGCGATGATCCCGATGGTCTGCACCTGCGGCTGCGGGAAGAACGTGAGGATGATCACCGCGAAGAGCAGGGGGATCATCAGCTCACCGATGCTGAACCGGGCATCCACGTAGTCGCGCACGTAGCGCTTCTGCGGCCCGCGGTCGCGCATCGGCAGGTACTTCTCCTCGCCGTTGGCCATTCCGATGCGCGCGCGATCGCGCGCGATCTGGGTGGACACGCGCGCGTTCTTGCGTGCCTCGGTGCGGTCCGAGCTCACCAGGGGGCGCTTGCGGGCGTCTTCTTTCTCCTTGCGGGTCGGGGTGGGGTGCCCTTTCCCGCTGGAGATGCTGTCGGTGTTGAGCTCGTAGGTGACTTCTTTGTCGCTCGAGCCGGGGGTTGTCTTGGCCACTGCAGTCCTCGCTCCTGGTCGCCTTAAGATTACCTCCATGAGTACCAACGATCCTCACCCCTCCCTCGACGCCCTGAGCGAAGCCGTGCAACGCGGCCTGCCGACAACGATCGCCGACCTCTCGGCCCTGGTGCGTATCCCGTCAGTGTCGTGGGACGGCTTCGATGCCGCCCACGTCGAGGCCAGCGCCAACGCGGTCGCGGCCCTGTTCACGGGCCTCGGTGTGTTCGAGTCCGTGCAGGTGTCGAGGGCGACGATCGGAACCACCGAGAAGCTCGGCCAGCCAGCCGTTCTCGCGACTCGTGCGGCTCGCAATGGCAAGCCGACCATCCTGCTCTACGCGCACCACGACGTGCAGCCGCCCGGCCAGGACGAGGACTGGGAGTCGTCGCCGTTCGAGCCGACGGTGCGCGGCGACCGCCTCTACGGGCGCGGGGCAGCGGATGACAAGGCGGGCGTGATGGCGCACGTCGCAGCCATCCGTGCGCTTGTCGAGGTGGCGGGTAGCGACTTCGATCTCGGGCTCGCCCTGTTCATTGAGGGGGAGGAGGAGTTCGGCTCCCGCTCATTCGCGAACTTCCTCGAGCAGCACAAGAGCCAGCTCGAGGCGGATGCCATCGTGGTCGCCGACTCCGACAACTGGGATATCGACACCCCAGCCCTCACCGTTGGGCTCCGCGGCAATGTGACCTTCCGGTTGACTGTCTCGACCCTCGACCACGCATCCCACTCCGGCATGTTCGGGGGAGCCGTACCCGACGCGATGCTGGCGACTATCCGCCTGCTCGACTCGCTCTGGGCAGAAGACGGCTCCGTAGCCGTCGACGGTCTCACCAGCCGCGAGGGCGAAGAGCCCGAGTACGACGAGGAGAAGCTCCGTGAGGAGGCGGCGCTGCTCGACGGTGTTACTCCGATCGGCTCGGGCACAGTGCTCAGCCGCATGTGGAACAAGCCCTCGATCACGGTGACGGGCATCGACGCGCCCACCGTCATCAACGCGTCCAACACGCTCTCTCCCAAGGTCACTGTGCGGGTCAGCGCCCGCATCGCACCCGGGCAGACAGCGGATGCGGCCTACCTCGCGCTCGAGACGCACCTGCGCGCACACGCACCGTGGGGAGCGCACATCGAAATCACGGATGTCGACCGTGGCGACCCCTTCCTGGTGGACACGAGCGGCTGGGCCGTCGCCGACGCGAAGGCCGCCATGCACGAGGCCTGGGGCAAAGAGCCGCTCGAGACCGGCATCGGCGGGTCGATCCCGTTCATCTCCGACCTGGTCGCGACCTTCCCGGATGCGCAGATTCTGGTCACGGGCGTGGAAGACCCGGATTCGCGTGCACACAGCCCGAATGAGTCGCTGCATCTCGGGGTTTTCCGCCGCGCCATCCTCACCGAGGCAGTGCTGCTCGCGAAGCTCAATGACCGCGCGTAGAATCAGATCATGACCGACATCCTTGAGAAGACCGCAGCCCACGGCGTTGGACTGACGGATGCCGCAGCAGGCAAGGTGCGCAGCCTCATGACCCAGGAGGGCCGCGACGATCTCCGCCTCCGCCTCGCCGTGCAGCCCGGCGGTTGCTCCGGCCTCATCTACCAGCTCTACTTCGACGAGCGCACGCTCGATGGTGACGTAAGCGTCGACTTCGGCGAGGGCGTCGAGGTGGTCGTCGACAAGATGAGTGTGCCGTATCTCGATGGGGCCACGATCGACTTCGAAGACACCATCCAGAAGCAGGGTTTCACCATCGACAACCCGAATGCTGAGGGTAGCTGCGCCTGCGGCGACAGCTTCCACTAGTAGCCGCAAGAAAAAGGCACTAGCTGCCAAAATCTCTTCGCCAAAGGGTGCCGACCGAAAGGTCGGCACCCTTTGCTGGTTATAGACTGGCAAGGCTCCAGTCCACACATCCGAGAGGTTTCAGGTGCGTTCATACCGCCGTTTTCGATGGGCTGCAATTCCCATCGCACTGGCCGTCACCGTCATCCTCGCCGGGTGCACCCAGGACCAGCTGCAGGGCTGGTTGCCGACCGACCCTGGCACGACGAACCACGTCGATAGCGTCATCGGGCTCTGGGTCACCTCCTGGATCGTGCTGCTCGCGGTAGGTGTCGTCACCTGGGGCCTCATCATCTGGGCAGCGGTCGTCTACCGCCGTCGCAAGGGCCAGACCGGCCTGCCGGTGCAGCTGCGCTACAACCTGCCGATCGAGATCTTCTACACGATCGTGCCGCTCATCCTCGTGCTCGGCTTCTTCGCCTTCACCGCGCGTGACCAGGCCGAGATCGAGCAGCCGATCAAGAACCCGGATGTCACTATCGAGGTCTTCGGCAAGCGCTGGGCCTGGGACTTCAACTACGTCAACGAGAACACCTACAGCGCCGGCATCCAGGCTCAGGAGCTCGAGGGCGGCACGCTCGACGAGAGCAAGCTCCCGGTGCTCTACCTGCCGGTGAACAAGTCGGTAGAGATCAAGATCGAATCGCGCGACGTCGCTCACTCCTTCTGGATCGTGAACTTCCTCTACAAGAAGGACATGATTCCGGGCAAGACCAACTACATGTACTTCATCCCGGAGAAGATCGGCACCTACCAGGGCAAGTGTGCCGAGCTCTGCGGTGAGTACCACTCGCTCATGCTGTTCGAGGTCAAGGTCGTCTCACAAGACGACTACGACGCCTACATCGCGAGCCAGAAGGCGGCTGGCTTCACTGGCCAACTCGGCGCGGACTACAACGTGAACCAGAACCTGCCGGGCAACGGCGACGACAACGAGGTAAAGCCGTAATGACTACCGCAACGGTCACCCAGGCGTACGGCGCAAGCACGGAGCGCAAAGGCAACGTCATCGTCAAGTGGATCACCACCACAGACCACAAGACGATCGGCTACCTGTACCTGATCACCTCCTTCCTGTACTTCTGCCTCGGCGGTGTGATGGCTCTGGTCATCCGAGCCCAGCTCTTCGAGCCCGGTCTTGAGATCGTGCAGACCAAGGAGCAGTACAACCAGCTCTTCACAATGCACGGCACGATCATGCTGCTCATGTTCGCGACACCGCTATTTGCGGGGTTCGTGAACGTGATCATGCCCCTGCAGATCGGGGCACCGGATGTTGCTTTCCCCCGTCTGAACGCGTTCGCGTACTGGCTGTACTCCTTCGGGTCGCTGATCGCCGTCGCCGGATTCATCACGCCGCAGGGTGCAGCATCCTTCGGATGGACGGCCTACGCACCACTCACATCCACGACATTCACCCCAGGGCTCGGGGGCAATCTCTGGGTATTCGGCTTGGCGCTGAGCGGGTTCGGCACGATTCTCGGTGCTGTCAACTTCATCACCACGATCATCACGATGCGCGCGCCCGGCATGACCATGTTCCGGATGCCGATCTTCACCTGGAACGCGCTCGTCACCTCGATCCTCGTGATCATGGCCTTCCCGCCGTTCGCCGTGGCGCTATTCGCACTCGGTGCGGACCGGGTATTCGGCGCCCACCTTCTGGACCCGGCCAATGGCGGAGCCCTGCTCTGGCAGCACCTGTTCTGGTTCTTCGGCCACCCCGAGGTCTACATCATTGCGCTGCCGTTCTTCGGAATCATCTCCGAGGTGCTGCCGGTATTCAGCCGCAAGCCGGTCTTCGGCTACAAGACGCTGATCTACGCCACGATCGCAATCGCGGCGCTGTCGGTCACGGTGTGGGCACACCACATGTACGTCACGGGCTCGGTGCTGCTGCCGTTCTTCGCCCTCATGACCATGTTGATCGCGG
Organism: Rhodoglobus sp.; assembly: GCA_040002655.1. Classification (GTDB taxonomy): domain Bacteria; phylum Actinomycetota; class Actinomycetes; order Actinomycetales; family Microbacteriaceae; genus Rhodoglobus. The sequence goes on from JBDUEC010000027.1 coordinate 8,513, forward strand.
TGCCCACCGGTGTGAAGATCTTCAACTGGATCGGCACGATGTGGCGCGGGTCGGTCACGTTCGAGACCCCGATGCTCTGGGCGATCGGCTTCCTCATCACGTTCACCTTCGGTGGCCTCACCGGCGTGATCCTGGCCAGCCCGCCGCTCGACTTCCACGTCTCTGACACCTACTTCGTCGTCGCCCACTTCCACTACGTGGTCTTCGGCACCGTGGTGTTCGCGATGTTCAGCGGCTTCTACTTCTGGTGGCCCAAGTGGACCGGCAAGATGCTCAACGAGCGGCTCGGAAAGATCCACTTCTGGTTGCTGTTCATCGGATTCCACACCACCTTCCTCATCCAGCACTGGCTGGGTGTGGTCGGAATGCCGCGCCGGTACGCGACCTACTTCGCCGGTGACGGATTCACCTGGATGAACCAGGTCTCCACCATCGGCGCAGCCATCCTCGGAGTCTCGCTGCTGCCGTTCCTGTACAACGTGTACATCACGGCGCGCACGGCCCCCAAGGTGACCGTGGACGACCCGTGGGGCTACGGGCGCTCGCTCGAGTGGGCGACATCGTGCCCGCCGCCGCGGCACAACTTCACGTCGATCCCACGCATCCGTTCGGAATCGCCTGCCTTCGACCTGAACCACCCCGAGGCCGGTATGCCAGTTGGTATCGGTCCGGGCAAGGACGCGCCGGATGCGCCCGTGTACGACCTGGCCGACGAGAAGGTGAAGTAGTCCGATGAGAGGCACCGCCACCCTGTTCTGGATCCTCGCGGCCTTCTGTCTGCTGCTCTCCGGGGTCTACACCCTCTGGAACCTGCTTGACGCTTACTCGGGCAAGATCGAGTGGGTCGGTACCCTGGGTATTCTGCTCGTCGCTGTCATGTCCACGCTCATCGCGTTCTACGTGACCCGCCTGTACCGTGCCCAGAAGGGTGGCGAGCTGCCTGAGGACCGGGTGGATGCCAACATCGACGACGGCGACGCCGAACAGGGCTTCTTCAGCCCGTGGAGCTGGTGGCCGGTGATGATGGGACTGGGTGCCGCGACGGTGTTCCTGGGCCTAGCGCTCGGGTTCTGGCTCGCTTTCATTGGAGCCGCCTTCGTGCTCATCAGCATTGTGGGGTGGGTATATGAGTACTACCGCGGAAACTTCGGGCGCTAGCCTCTCCCACATTCGTTCCGCACGGCCCGGCGACACCGAGACGATCTTCGCGTTGCTGGAGCAGCTGGCGAAGTCGTACACCCCTGACCGCGTCGCGTTCGACCAGAACATCGGCTCCTTCCTGGGTGACGACCCTGGCTCCCTGCTGCTCGTGGCCGAGGATGCCGCCGGCCAGGTTCGCGGCTACGCCCTGACGACGATTAACAGCCTGCTCCACACCAACGGCCGTTCGGCACAGCTGCAGGAGCTCGTCGTGGACGAGCAGGTCAAGGGCACCGGCATCGGCACCCGATTGATCGAGGAGCTTGAGCGCATCTGCCGCGACCGCGGCGTGAAGCAACTCACGGTGCCCAGCCGACGGGCAGCCAGCTTCTATGAGCGATTGGGCTACCAGTCGACCGCGGACTTCCTCAAGAAGACCTTCGACTAGTTCCTACTGGGTCGAATCTCCGCTACTGACTCGCATCCGCTCGGCTGGCCAGCCAGCGGGGCCCTAGGCTTCGTGCCGCACAGTTGACTGCCCAGCGGGGCCCATCCGCCCGCCAGTCTCTCGAGACTCCACTAACAGCAAAGGCGCGCACCCGAGGGTGCGCGCCTTCCCGTGTGAATCAGTGGTCGTGCTTGGACTGCTCGATCTCGGTGCGACTGACCGGAGCGATGCGGTCCTCGAAGAACCAGTTCGAGGCGACCGAGCGGACTCGCTGCCCGACCGTGATCTGTCCCTTGGCATTCGGGCGGATCATCAGCGGCTTGTAGTCGTCGTAGGAGACGAGCTTCCAGCGCTCGTACTCATCCAGCTGCTCGTGCACCTCGACGTACTCGCCACCGGGGAGACGCACGATGCGGCCCGACTCGTAGCCGTGCAGCGCGATCTCGCGGTCCTTCTTCTGCAGGGCGAGACAGACGCGTTTCGTGACGAAGTAGGCGATCACCGGGCCGATGATCAGCAGGATCTGGCAGCCGTGGATCACACCCTCGATCGTGAGCCGGAAGTGCGTGGCGATGATGTCCGAGCCTGCTGCCGCCCACAGCACTGCGTAGAACGTGACGCCGGCGGCGCCGATCGCCGTGCGGGTCGGAGCGTTGCGCGGCCGGTCGGCGATGTGGTGCTCGCGCTTGTCGCCGGTAACCCAGGCTTCGATGAACGGGTAGATCGCGACCGCCACGATGAACAGACCGACCACAAGGAGTGGTATCAGGATGTTCAGCGACAGCGTGTACGGACCGAGTTCCAACTCCCAACCCGGGGGAGCGAGTCGGAGCACACCGTCGGCGAACCCGATGTACCAGTCCGGCTGGGTCCCTGCGGAAACGGGGGATGGGTCGTATGGACCGTAAACCCAGATCGGGTTGATCTGGAACAGCGAGGCAATCAGCACGATCACGCCGAAGACGATGAAGAAGAAGCCGCCGGCCTTCGCAGCGAACACCGGCATGATCGGCACACCCACAACGTTGTCGTTGGTGTTTCCGGGCGCCGCGAACTGCGTGTGCTTGTTGACAATCAGCAGCAACAGGTGCACGCCGAGTGCGGCGACCAGGATCGCTGGGCCGAGCAGGATGTGCACCGTGTACAGGCGTCCCACAATATCTGTGCCCGGGAACTCGCCGCCGAAGATCAGGTACGACGTCCAGGTGCCGATGATCGGGATGCCCTTGACCATTCCGTCGATGATCCGCAGGCCATTGCCGGAGAGCAGGTCGTCGGGCAGCGAGTATCCAGTGAAACCCTCGAGCATCGCGAGAATGAACAGCACGAAGCCGATCACCCAGTTGATCTCACGTGGTTTGCGGAACGCACCCGTGAAGAAGATACGCAGCATGTGCAGGCCGATCGAGGCCACGAACAGCAGGGCCGCCCAGTGATGCACTTGGCGCATCAGAAGTCCGCCGCGCACATCGAACGAGATGTCGAGGGTCGACGACATCGCCGCGGACATCTCGATGCCCTTGAGCGGCACGAAGCCTCCGTCGTAGACCACCGGGGTCATCGCGGCCTGGAAGAAGAAGGTGAGGAACGTACCCGAGAGCAGGATCACGATGAAGCTGTAGAGGGCTACCTCGCCGAGCATGAAGGACCAGTGGTCGGGGAAGATCTTGCGACCAAGCTCCTTCACCAGTCCGGAGATGCTGGTGCGCTCGTCGATGTAATTGGCCGCGGCACCCGTGAATCGCTGTCCACGAGTCGGGGCCAGTTCCGAGGTTGGGCGTTCTGTCGTTGTGGTCACAGCTTGCGCTCCCAGAAGCTAGGCCCGACGGGCTCGGTGAAGTCGCTGCGTGCCACGAGGTAGCCGTCGGCGTCGATTGTGATCGGCAACTGCGGCAGCGGGCGCTTGGCCGGTCCGAAGATCACCTTGGCCTCCTGCGTGATGTCGAACTGCGATTGGTGGCACGGGCACAGCAGGTGGTGTGTCTGCTGCTCGTACAGGGCGACCGGGCATCCCACGTGGGTGCAGATCTTGGAGTACGCGACGATGCCGTCGTAGGCCCAGTCCTCGCGGCCGGCAGACGGATGCAGGTCTTCCGGCTTGAGGCGCATGAGGAGTACTGCGGCCTTCGCCTTCTCCTCGAGCTTGTCGGGGGAGTCGTTGAGCCCCTCGGGGATCACGTGGAAAGCGGACCCGATGGTGACATCCGACGCCTTGATGGGCGTACCGGACGGGTCGCGAGTGAGCCGCACATCCTTGGCCCACAGCGTGTGCTTGAGCAGCGCCACCGGGTCGGCCTGGGGCGCGAGGTCGCGGAACAACACGATCGCCGGGAGCGGGCTCACTACGAGGGCCCCGATGAGGGTGTTGCGGATGAGCGTGCGGCGTCCGAATCCGGATTCCTCGTTACCGAGGCGGAACACCTCGACCGCGGCCTCGCGAGTCTTCTCCGATCCGCGGGTGCCGTGGCGCATCTCCACGAGGTCGTGGCCGTCCATGAGGGTCTTGGACCAATGCACCGCTCCGAGACCGATGCCGAGCAGCGCAAGCGTGATGCTGAGCCCAAGGAACAGGTTGTTCAGGCGGATCGAGCCGGTGTCACCCGGAACGATCGGGAAGACGATGTAAGCCACGATCGCGGCGACCGTGCCGACGATGGACAGCACGAACAACAGGGAGACGCTGCGCTCCGATTCGCGCTGCTTTTCGGGGTGCAGGTCACCGATACGTGGGCGGAACGGCGGGAAACCCGGGTTCTCGAACGAGTCGGAGACCACGACACCGGTGCCGGGCGATGAGTCCGTGGGCACCGTCTTCTCGACAGCTGTGCCTGTGGCGTTGCCGTCGTGCTGGTCTGCCATTCTCTTCCCTTCGGATTGGCGCAGGGCGCCGGACTACAAGAACTAGTTGGACTTCGCGGTGAGCCAGATCGTGACAGCCACGATCGCACCGAGGCCGAAGATCCAGATGAACAGGCCCTCGGAGACCGGTCCGAGCGCGCCGAGGTCGAAGCCGCCGACCGACGGGGTGTCGTCGAGGTACTTCAGGTAGGTGATGATGTTCGCCTTGTCCTCTGGTGTGATGTTGAGGTCGTTGAACACCGGCATGTTCTGCGGGCCGGTGATCATGGCCTCGTACACGTGCTGGGCGCTGACGCCGTGCAGGTCTGGGGCGAACTTGCCCTCGGTGAGGGCACCGCCCGCGCCGGCGACGTTATGGCACATGGCGCAGTTGATGCGGAAGAGCTCGGCGCCCGTCGCGGTGTCGCCATCGCCCTTGAGGTACTTCTGGTCGGGGATCGCGGGGCCGGGGCCCTTTGAGGCGACGTACTCGTACAGAGCCTGGATGTCCTCAGCGGTGAACTGCGCCGGCTTCTGCTCGGCCTGGGGGGCGCTCTGGGCCAGTGGCATCCGCCCGGTTGCGACCTGGAACTCGACGGCGGCTGCGCCGACGCCGATCAGGCTCGGGCCATCCTTCGTGCCCTCGAGGTTGAGGCCGTGGCAGGTCGCGCAGTTCGCGGCGAACAGCTTGCCGCCGTCTTCGATGACCCCAGCCTGGGCGGTCGCGCTCTCGGCTGATGCGCTCGAGGTGAAGATCGCGTAGACCCCACCGGTGGACATCAGGCCGATCGCGATCAGGGCGACCGTGGCAAGCGGATGACGCCGGCCGGCTCGTGTTGCTGTGTTCTTCGCCATGCGCGTGTGTGTTCCGATTCTCATTTGAGGACGTAGATGACCAGGAACAGGCCGATCCACACCACGTCGACGAAATGCCAGTAGTACGAGACAACGATCGCGGTCGTCGCCTCCTTGTGCGTGAAGGTTTTGACCGCGAAGACGCGGCCGATCACCAGGAGGAATGCGATGAGGCCACCCGTGACGTGGAGGCCGTGGAATCCGGTGGTGATGTAGAACGAGGAGCCGTAGGAGTCACTCGACAGTGCGACGTGCTCACTGATCAGGTTCGCGTACTCGTAGATCTGCCCAATGACGAACACTGCGCCGAGCGCGTAGGTGAGGAAGAACCACTCGACGGTTCCCCACTTCCAGAACTGTCCGAGCTTGCCGGTGCGACGACCCTGCAGCTTCTCTGCCGCGAAGACACCCATCTGGCAGGAGAACGACGAGGAGACCAGCACGATCGTGTTGACGAGTGCGTAGACGACGTTGAGTTTCTCGGACTGCTCGGCCCACAACCCCGGGGACATGCCGCGCAGAGTGAAGTAGATCGCGAACAGGCCCGCGAAGAACATGACCTCGCTGCCCAGCCAGACAATGGTTCCGACCGCCACGACGTTCGGACGGTTGACCGTCGGGGTCGTGATCGAGCGCGAAAGGGAGGTCGTAGTCACGGTTCCATTATGGTCGATAACTGGTCGCGGTTTTCTCATTCTTGGGGTCTGTCGGCTGCCGATCTATAGGATCTGAACCATGTCCAGAGACCTGACGTGGCCCCGAGTGCTCGGCACCCTCATCGACGGCGGTGACCTCGCGATCAGCGAGGCCACGTGGGCGATGCAGCAGGTCATGGCGGGGGAGGCGACATCCGCCCAGTTGGCGGGCCTGCTGGTGGCGTTGCGCATCAAGGGTGAGACCGTCGACGAGATCGTGGGCTTTCGGGATGCCGTGCTCGCGAACTCCCTTCCGCTGACGGTCGACCCGATGGTGCTCGACATCGTCGGCACCGGGGGAGACCCGTACGGGGCGGTGCTCAACATCTCGTCTATCGCCTCCGTCATCGCCGCGGCATCCGGTGTTCCGGTGGTCAAGCACGGCAATCGCGGGGCCAGTTCGGCCTCCGGCGCCTCCGATGTGCTCGCCGAGCTCGGCCTCAACCTCGAGATTCCGCCGGAGCGGGTGGCTGAAGTGCTCTCCGAGACGGGGATCACCTTCGCGTTCGCGGCCATGTTCCACCCTGGATTCCGCCACGCGGGCCCGACGCGCAAGGAACTGGGTGTGTCGACTCTGTTCAACATCCTCGGCCCGCTCTGCAACCCGGCGCGACCAGAGGCCTCCGCGGTCGGCGTGGCCAGCCTCGATCGGGTTCCATTGGTGGTCGGCGTGTTCCAGACCCGCGGCGCGACGGCCCTCGTCTACCGCGGCGACGACGGCATTGACAAGCTCACGACCACCGGCCACAGCCACGTCTGGGAGGTCTCCCGCGGATCCGTCACCGAGCACGATCTCGACCCGCTGGACATCGGCATCGGGCGCGCGGAGATCGAATCGTTGCTCGGCAAGGACGCTGCGCACAACGCAGGCGTGGCCATGCGAGTGCTGGCCGGTGAGCCCGGTCCGGTGCGCGACATCGTGCTGCTCAATGCGGCTGCCGGGCTGGTCGCCTTCGACCTGGCAAATGACCCGGACCTGCTCACCGAGCCGTTCGTGGACCGGATCGGTGCGAAGTTCGCGGTGGCTGCTGCCACCGTGGATTCCGGCGCCGCCGCCGCGAAACTTGACGAGTGGGTCGCAGCAACCAACCGCTGATCGGGGCCCTCAGCTCACGTCCGCATCGACCCAATCCAGGGTCTTCGACACGGCCTTCGCCCAGTTCCTGAGCAGCCGGTCGCGCTCTTTGGTATCCATCGCCGGCTCCCAGCGCTGCCCCTCCTGCCAGTTCGAGCGCAGTTCGTCGAGGTCCTTCCAGAACCCGACGGCGAGTCCAGCCGCGTAGGCGGCGCCCAGAGCCGTGGTCTCTGCGACTACGGGGCGGATGACCGGCACATTCAGGATGTCGGCCTGGAACTGCATCAGTTCGGCATTGGCCACCATCCCGCCGTCTACCTTCAGCTCGGTGAGATCGACGCCCGCGTCGGCATTTACGGCATCCAGGACCTCGCGGGTCTGGTAGGCGACCGACTCGAGCGCGGCGCGGGCGATGTGGCCCTTGTTGGCGAAACGGGTGAGGCCGAGAATCGCGCCACGGGCATCCGGTCGCCAATGCGGTGCGAACAACCCTGAGAACGCCGGGACGAAGTAGACGCCGCCGTTGTCGTCGACCGTCTTGGCGAGCGCCTCCACGTCTGAGGCCTTCTTGATCAGGCCGAGGTTGTCGCGGAGCCACTGGATGAG
>JBDUEC010000028.1:0-15260 GCA_040002655.1 Rhodoglobus sp.
CGAGGGTAAGAACCCGACCTACTCGTCGAAGAATGTGACCTTCACCTTCGACAACTCGAAGTCCGATGTGCCCGTGCTCTTCGAGGTGGCGAACGCGACTCCCGCGATCTCGGTGACGGTGCCCGCACACACGAAGCAAGACGTGCAGGCCGGCCCCGTTACCAACGCGGGCGGCAGCTACGACGTTGTCATGAACGGCGACACGGCGAACCCGGTGCACCTGACGGTCGTTCCGTTCCCGAACTGCTACGACGGTGGCGGGGTACCCGCTGACCCGTCGCACACGGATCAGATCTGTGTGAGCGGCGTCGTGACGGATGGCTCCATCACGGTGGACGTCAAGCCGAGCCTCGTCTACACGGTCACGAACACCGACACGAAGACGGTCTACCCGACTGACGTGAACGGCAAGGCCGTCGTGCCCGCCGGACACTACGAGGTAACCGTTGTCGCGGCCCCTGGATTCGTGGTCACCGGAATCGACAACTGGAAGTACGTCGTCGAGATCCTCGCCCCGCAGCACTGCGCGCTCGTTCCGGTGCCTGACATCCCGAAGTCCAACATCACCTGCTTCGTCGACGGCTCGTACACCTTGCCGACGGCGACTGGAGTTGACTGGTTCGTCGGCGGCGTCAAGACCGCTCCGGGTACCTACCCGGTGAAGACGGCGAGCATGGTGAAGGTCACGGCAGAGCCGAAGGATGCCACGTTCGGATTCGTCGCCAACTCGAAAGTTGCGTGGGACCTCGAGTTCGTCGCACCCACCGGTTGCCAGCTGACCACCCACCCGTTGGTCACCCCTGCGGCAGTCACTTCGGTGCAGCCGACCTGCCTGTCTGACGCCTCCTACACAATCCCGACGACGACGGGTGTTGACTACTCGATCAACGGAGCCAAGGTTCTCGCGGGCAAGTACACCGTGACTGGCGCACAGTCGATCACTGTGACCGCGGCCGCCCAGGCTCCGGACTACGGTTTCGAGCTGGGCGTACAGAAGAGCTGGCCGCTCGTCTTCAGCGCTAAGCCGACCGACTGCGCGACGCAGCTCACCACCCTCGCCTTCACCGGCGTGAGTGTGGGCGGCGGCCTGGCCTTCGCTGCCGGGCTCGTGATGCTCGGAATCGCCGGCATCTTCGTCCGTCGCCGGTTCATCGCAGACAAGTAACCCCCCAAGCGAAAGGCCCCGGTGTTCCGTCCCCCACGGAATCCCGGGGCCTTTTCGTATGCACGGCTGTCGCATTCACGTATCTTCGTAACACCATGACGACACAGGCGCCGGCAGGCCGCGGGTTCATCGCCCGCTATGCGATCGGATACGTCGGCTCCTACATCGCGCTCATCACGCCGGTCGCGACCACGCTTGCACTCAAGGTGGGTGAACTCGACCCGGACGGCAAGCAGACCAGCCTCGGCATGATCGCCGCGATCGGGGCCTTCGTCGCGATTATCTCGAACGCGCTCTCCGGAGCCCTCAGCGATCGCACGCGCTCCCGGTTGGGCCGCCGCCGCCCGTGGATCATTGCCGGGGCGATCGGCGGCGTGATCGCGCTCGCGATCGTCGGGTTCGCGCCATCCCTCGTCGTGGCGACGATCGGCTGGATTCTGGCGCAGCTGTTCCTCAACATGGTGCTCGCGGCCCTGCAGGCGCTGCTGCCCGACCAGGTGCCGCTCGAGCAGCGGGCTCGCGTAAGTGCGGTGCTGGGCATCTCGCAGCAGGTGTCCCCGCTGCTCGGTATTGGAATTGCCTACGGGGTGCAGGCGGCCGGCGGTGGCATCGGGCTCATGTTCCTCATCCCCGGCGTCGTCGGGGCGATCCTGTTGGGGGTGCTCGTAGCGAAGGTGAAGGACGTGCCGCACGACGAGCTGGGCGCGTTCTCGTTCGCGGAGTTCATCCGAGGGTTCTCGATCGCCAAGGGCAAGCGCTACGACTTCACCTGGACCTGGTTCGGCCGGTTCTTCGTCATCCTCGGATTCGCGGTCTACACGACGTACCAGCCCTACTTCATCGAGGATCGGCTCGGGGTGACCGGAGGCGGCGTGCTGCTCACCCAGCTCTACGCGCTGCTGATCTTCTCGGCGGTGCTCACCGTGAGCGCCATCATCTCGGGGCGCATCTCCGACCGCACCGGGCGGCGCAAGCCGTTCGTGTTCGCGGCAGCTGCGATCGTGGGTGTCGGACTGAGCATGCTCGCCGTCACCTACTCGATGCCCTTCTTCTTCGTGTCGGCCGGGGTCATGGGCGTCGGCATCGGCGCCTTCTTCGCGGTGGACCTGGCACTGATCACGGACGTGCTGCCAGACAAGGAGCACAAGGCCGCGAAAGACATGGGCATCTTCAATATCGCCAACTCCCTACCGCAGTCGGTGGCTCCGGCGATCGCACCGCTGTTCCTCGCGATCGGGGTGAACGGTGGGGCGCCGACGAACTACACCGCGCTGTTCATCGCAGGTGGGGTGTTCGCGGTGGTCGGCGCCCTGCTGATTGCCCCGATTCGCGTCGTAAAGTAGCCCGATGGTCGAGCAACACACTCCCGAACAACTCACGCTCGAGGAGAAGGCCGCCGTCGTTGTCGGCGCCGGGTTCTGGACGACGGCTGCCAACGAGCGCACCGACCTGCGGTCGGTGATCGTGACCGACGGACCGCACGGCATCCGCAAGCAGGCAACCGGCGGTGACCACCTCGGCCTCGGCCAGAGCGTGCCGGCGACGTGCTTCCCGCCCGCGGCGGGGATCGCATCCAGCTGGAACGTGAAGTTGATGGAACGGGTGGGAGTAGCGCTCGGCGAGGAGGCGCGGGCACAGGATGTCGCCGTGCTGCTCGGTCCGGGCGTGAACATCAAGCGCTCGCCGCTGTGCGGCCGCAACTTCGAGTACTTCTCCGAGGACCCGCTGCTCAGCGGCGAGCTCGGCGCGGCCTGGGTGCGCGGCATCCAGTCGCAGGGGGTGGGGGCGTCGCTCAAGCACTTCGCCGCGAACAACCAGGAGACCAACCGGATGACGGTGAGCGCCGAGGTGGACGAGCGCACGTTGCGCGAGATCTACTTTCCCGCGTTCGAACGGATCGTCACCCGGGAACAGCCCTGGACGGTGATGTGCTCGTACAACCGAGTCAACGGTGTGTACGCCTCAGAGAACCACTGGCTGCTCACCGACGTGCTGCGCACGGAGTGGGGGTTCGAGGGGCTCGTCGTCTCCGACTGGGGAGCCGTGGACGACCGCGTCGCGGCGTTGTCCGCTGGCCTCGACCTCGAGATGCCGGGACCGCAGGAGCAGAGCTCGAGCGCGATTGTCGCGGCGGTGCGCTCGGGTGCGCTCACGGAGGCGCTGCTGGATGCGTCGGTCGCCCGCATCCGTCGGCTCGCCGACCGCGCAGCCGCCGAACCGACCGCGAAGTTCAGTGTCGGCAAGCACCACACGCTCGCCCGCGAGGCGGCGACAGAGTCGATGGTGCTGCTGCGCAACGAGGGCGACCTGCTGCCGCTCGACACCGCACAGGCCATTGGCGTGATCGGTGAGTTCGCCCGCAGCCCCCGGTTCCAGGGCGCCGGCAGCTCGCAGGTGAACCCGACCCGCACCGACTCCGCTCTCGATGCGATCTCGGCGATCGCCCCGGCGGAGTTCGCGCCGGGGTACTCCTTCGATTCGCGAGTCGAGGCGGCCCCGCTCATCGCGGAGGCAGTGGCTGTGGCGAAGCGCTCCAACGTCGTTCTCCTGTTCGTCGGGCTGCCGGCGGGCGACGAGTCGGAGGGCTACGACCGCGCCCACCTGCAGCTGCCACCGGCACACACCCAGCTCATCGCCGCCGTGGCGGCTGCAAACCCGCGCACGGTCGTGATCCTCACGAACGGCGGGGTGGTCTCGCTCGAGCCGTGGCACGACTCGGTGCCGGCGATTCTCGAGGCCTGGCTGCTCGGGCAGGCCGGCGGCTCAGCGCTCGCGGACGTGCTGTTCGGGCGGGTGTCTCCGAGTGGTCGACTCGCCGAGAGCATCCCGGTTCGCCTGCAGGACAACCCGTCGTTTCTCAACTTTCCGGGCGATGGTGACGTGGTGCGCTACGGCGAGGGCATCTTCGTTGGCTACCGCTATTACGAGACTGTCGAGTTGCCGGTGCGCTACCCGTTCGGCCACGGGCTCGGCTACACGACCTTCTCCTATGCCGACCTCGAGGTCGCGCGAGACGGGTCGACCGCCGCGGTCACCGTCACAAACACCGGCGACCGGGTCGGCAGCGAGGTGGTGCAGCTGTACGTCTCTGCACCGGTGGGGCCGTTCGCCGTGCCCCGGCGCGAGCTGCGGGCGTTCGACAAGGTGCGTCTCGAGCCGGGCGAGACAGCGCGGGTTGCGTTCGACCTGGAGCGGCGCGCATACAGTCACTTCGACGTGACGGCGGGAGCCTGGACGGTGTCCGGTGGGGAATACGTCGTGGCGATCGGCCGTTCGGCGAGCGACATGGTGCTCACGGCGACCGTGCGGCTGGCGGGCCCGAAGCCGGGGCCGCTCACGATGGATTCGCCGGTCAGCGACTTTCTGCGGCATCCGGTCACCGGTCCGATCCTGGCGCGGGCTGCGGCTGCCCAAGGCGAGGAGGGCGGTACGAACGTGCTCGACATGGTCGGCTCGATGCCGATGCGGCGGTTGCTGCGCTTCCCAGGGGTTGGGGGGAGCATCGGGCAGATCCGCTCGCTCATGCGGTTGGCTAACGTGCCAGTGGTGCGCTCGGTTGCTGGGTGGTTCGGGCGGCGACGAAGCTAGCGAACGGCTCAGTAGGGACGGTCTCGAGACCAGACCGGCGGAGTGCGAACAACGATTACGGGACGACCGTGACGTCCGAGGAGAAGGTCGAGTACTGCGGCGCCGAGACCTGGTAGGAGATCGTCTGCGCGGCACTGCCCGTGGTGTTGTGCGCGCGGAAGTTGAACGACTTCGTGCCACCCCCGGTGATCGTGGTGGAACTGACGGCGGTGACGCTGGACGCGGTCGTGGTCACCGTCCAGCCCGGGTTGCCGAACGGGAAGTCGACGGTGAATACGCCGCCGTTCCAAGTGAGAACCAGGGTGACAGTGTCGGCAGGGGACCCGGCTACTGCGTCCACGGTGAGGAAGACGGTCGCGTTGTTCAGCAGTGCGTCACCGAGCGGGGAACGCGCGACGGTGAACGAACCCGTGACGCTGGCGGCGGCGGCGGGGGGTGCGGCCACGGCGACCGCGAGGACGGGCACCGACCAGGCGGCGCCCTTCAGCACGGAACGGCGGGAAGGGCTAGAAGACTGGGGGGAGGTCACCGCACCATCCTAGATGAGGAATGTTAGCGGATTCGCCACTCGCGCTCGAGGATCGCGTAGATGCCGGTGTCGGCCCAAGCGCCCTTGAAGTCGAGGTCCTCCACGAAGTAGGCCTCCTCGCGCATACCGAGTCGTTTGCACAGGGCGATGGATGCCGCGTTGCGCGGGTCGAGCTCGGCGATGACCCGGTGCAGCCGGAGTTTGCCGAAGCCGAGGTCGAGCACGGCGCGCGCAGCCTCAGACGCGTAACCGTGCCCCGCGAAGTCCGGATGAAGGCTCCAACCGATCTCGGCGCCCGACTGTGCGGCCTTGGTGATCGTGAAGTACAGCTCGCCGATCACGCGACCGTCGAGGTCAAGTGCGAGCTGGATGAAGTCATCGTCGTTCTCGAGGGTGTCGGCTACGGCGTTCCTGGCGACCTTCTCGGCGACCTCATCCCGAGTACGCGGTTCGTAGAGCATGTACTCGGCGACATCTGCACGGGACTGGTACGCGTGCACGTCATCCACGTCCGCTTCGGTCATCAGGCGCAGGGTGAGGCGCTCGGTCACGATCGGCTCGACGAACCGATACGGGATCACGCCGTGGCCGCCTCGTCGCCCAGCTCTGCGGCAAGCCGGGTGGTGATGCCGAACAGCGCATCCAGGCCGGCGACGAACTCCTCGCCCCGATCCGTTCTCGCGAGCTCCCGCGCGCGGGTGGACGGCCCGTGCAGCAGCATCCCGGCGAAGTGCCTCAGCGCAGCCTCGGTGCGCCCATCGTCTCCGTTGCGCACGGCTCTGGCGATCTCCGCCTCCAGCAGTTCGTCCACGTGCTCGCGCATGGCGAGAATGGCGGGCGAGATCGACTGGTCGGCGACGTAGCGCGCCACGGCGTCACCCACGATCTCCCGCGCGTGATCCGACGCCTCGAACTCGGCCAGCGGCGCGTGCAAGCGGATGGTCTCCAGGTCGAGCAGTTCGACTCCGGCAAGCGCGCCGACGGCAGGGTCCACGTTGCGGGGCAACCCGAGGTCGACGATGAGGCGCCGGTTCGCGTTCGCGATGTGCTGCGGCAGTACGGCGAGCCGGGTGGTGCAGGTGAACACGACCACGGAGTCGGCGATCGCCTGCTCGAGGTCGTCGGCGACCCGCACTCCGTTCTTCGCGGCGAAGGCCGGCGCACGACCGATCGACGAGTAGACCGCGATGTCGGTTGCGCCGCGGTCGCGCAGGGCCGCGACGGTGGTGCGCGCGTAGGTACCGGTGCCGATGACGAGCACCGGAGTCGCCGCCCAGTCGGTGACCCGGCTCGAGACCAGCTCGATGGCCAGCCGAACGAGGGAGCGCCCGGAGCCGATGATCGATGTCTGCGTCTTCACACCGCGGCTGGTGTGGGCCGCCCCCTGGAACAGGCGCTCGAGCCCGCGACTTGCCGTGCCGGCCGAGCGAGCCCGCTCGAGTGCGCGCTGCACCTGCCCCGAGATCTCCTCCTCGCCAACGACCACGGACTCCAGGCCACTCGACACGGCGAAGAGATGGTGCGCAACCTGCTCGCCGGTATGCACGGTCACCGTGGCACTCAGCTCGCGGGGGTCGATGCCGCTCGCCGCGGACATGGCGGCGATCGCCTGCTCGGCGCCGGCATCCGCTTCGCCGCTGTAGTCCAGGTAGGCCTCGAAGCGGTTGCAGGTAGCGAGCACCACAGCGCCGCTCACAGCGCCGCCTGAAACGAGGGTCTCTGCGGCCCCGGGGGCGCCGAACGACAGCTTCTCGAGAATCTCGAAGCTCGCGTTGCGATGGTTGGCGGTGAGGCAGAGCAGCACCCTTTGATTGTACGGCGGGCGATCCGGGTGGTTGCTGCGTGAAAGAATTGGGCAGTGCCACTCCCCATAGATCACCCGCTCGTCGACGGCCGCACCGCAACCTCGCCCCTGGTTCGCGCCTACCGCGGAGATCGCCCAGCGACCCCGCCGGTCTGGTTCATGCGCCAGGCCGGCCGATCGCTGCCCGAGTACCGCGAACTGCGGGTCGGCAATCAGATGCTGGATGCCTGTCTGACCCCAGAGCTCGCCAGCGAGATCACGTTGCAGCCGGTGCGCCGCCACGGAGTCAACGCCGCGATCTTCTTCAGCGACATCGTGATCCCGCTCAAGCTCGCCGGCGTTGACGTCGAGATCGTGCCCGGCAAGGGCCCGGTGATCGCGAACCCGATCCGCACCGAAGCGGATGTCGCGGCCCTGCGCCCGATCGACCCCGCGTCGCTCGCACCGATCATCGAGGCCGTGCAGCTCACGGTGGCGCAGCTGGGATCGACCCCGCTCATCGGTTTCGCCGGTGCGCCGTTCACGTTGGCGTCGTACCTGGTTGAGGGCGGCCCCTCAAAGGACCAGCTGCGCGCGCGCACCATGATGTTCTCAGAACCGCACGCTTGGGCCACCCTGCTCAACTGGTGCGCGGATGTCACGGGCGAGTTCCTCAAGGCGCAGGTGCTCGCAGGGGCGAGCGCCGCACAGCTCTTCGACTCCTGGGTCGGATCGCTGAGTGAGACGAACTACGTGAAGCGCGTCGCGCCGCACTCCAAGCGTGCGCTCACTGCCCTCCGCGGGCTCGACGTGCCCAAGGTGCACTTCGGGGTGGGTTCCGGCGAGATGCTGCGCGCGATGCACTCCATCGGCGCCGATGTCATGGGAGTGGACTGGCGCATCCCCCTCGACCTCGCGAACGAGCGGCTCGGGGGCACCGTGCCGCTGCAGGGCAACATCGACCCCGCATTGCTCGGAGCGCCGTGGAACATTCTCGAGGCGCACGTGCGCGACGTGGTCGATCGCGGCCGCGCCGCACCATCCCATGTGGTCAACCTCGGGCACGGCGTTCCCCCCGAGACCGACCCCGACGTGCTCACGCGTATCGTGCAGCTCGTGCACGAACTCGGCTGAGGTGATCAGTGGCTGAGGTCATCGTGGTCGGGGGCGGCCTTGCCGGCCTGGTGATGGCTCGCGATCTCGCCGAGGCGGGCGTCACTGTGACGCTGCTGGAGGCATCCGACCACCTCGGCGGCACCGTCGCCCGGCACGATGTTGGCGGCATCTCGCTCGACGCTGGCGCCGAGAGCTTTGCCACCCGGG
This sequence comes from Rhodoglobus sp., assembly GCA_040002655.1. Taxonomy (GTDB): domain Bacteria; phylum Actinomycetota; class Actinomycetes; order Actinomycetales; family Microbacteriaceae; genus Rhodoglobus. Next base: position 8,389 of record JBDUEC010000028.1, read on the forward strand.
GCGGACACGTCGAGCGGCTCGCGTCGATCCTCGGCCTCGGCAACGAGGTGGTGCGCCCCAATCCGGTGGGCGCGTGGATCCTGCAAGCGGATGGCACGGCCCACCCGATCCCGAAGAACACGTTGCTCGGCATCCCCGGCATCCCCGCCGCTCGGGACGTCACGGAGATCCTCGGCGCGCGCGCGGCCTTCCGTGCATCGCTCGACGCCCTCATGCCCGACTTCGTCGGCGCACGCTCGCGCACCCTCGGCGAGCTGGTGCGCACGCGGATGGGCGCAGCAGTCGTCGAGAGACTGGTCGCCCCGATCGCGGGTGGCGTGCACTCCACCCACCCCGACGAACTCGACCTCGACCGGGTCGCGCCGGGTCTCCGCTCGGCCCTTCGCCACACGGGAGCTCTCGCCCGCGCGGTGCGTGACCTGACCAGCGGCGCGGCCGCCGGGTCGAACGTGGTGGGCATCCGGGGTGGGGTCGTGCGCATCGTCGACGAGTTGGTTGCCGACCTTGAGCGGTTCGGGGTGGACGTGCGACTCGGCGCGCGCGCCACAGCGGTCGCCCCCGGCGAAGTGCGCGTGGGCGGCGAGACCCTGGCCGGGAGGGTTGTCGTGGCGGCGTCCGGGTTGCTGGGCGAGGCGGCGCGCGGCACCGACGTGACCCTTGTCACCCTCGTGGTGGATGAGCCGCGGTTGGATGCCGCGCCCAGGGGCACCGGCGTGCTCGTCGCGCCGGGGGCGGTGGGCATCCGCTCCAAGGCTCTGACCCACGCGACGGCCAAGTGGCCCTGGCTCGCCGAGCGCGCGAACGGGAAGCACGTGCTGCGGCTCTCTTACGCCGCAATCGAGGGTGACGTCAAGGGGGTCGCAATCGCCGACGCATCCGCGATGCTGGGTATGACGATCACTGCGCAGAGCGTCGTGGACACCGATTCGGTCACCTGGACGAGACCGGCTCCCAGTGTTCATGCCGCAGAGGGCATAATCGTCACAGGCGAAGCTGCTGCGGGCACGGGGCTCGCCGCGGTCGTCGCGGATGCTCGGGAACAGGCTGGGAGTTTGCTCCAAGAACTCAGGTAGCGACCGGGTCTACTGTGGAAATGTACTCATCCCGAAACGAACGGAGAACACCATGAAAGGCAAGATCCTTTTGGTGGTCGGTCTAGGCATCGGCTACGTGCTCGGGACTCGCGCAGGGCGCGAGCGCTACGAGGAGATCAAGACCGCGGCGAACAAGCTCTGGCAGGATCCGCGCGTTCAGAAGCAGGTCAACCAGGCCGAGGCGTTCGTGAAGGACAAGGCACCGGATGTCGCCGAGTTCATCTCGGACGGCGCCAAGAAGGTCGTCGCGCAGGTCTCGGGCGCAAAGAAGCCCGCCGCGCGCAAGCCCGCCGCCAAGCCGAGCACCTCGAAGCCCACCACCACGAAGTAGGTCGGTCATGACCGACACCAGAGACACCGCTCCGAAGCGGTCGCTGTTCGCACTGATTGCGAACCTGCCGACACTGCTCATCGACCAGGTGAAGAATGAGCTTGAGCTGCTCAAGCAGGAGATCACCGCCAAGCTCAAGCACGCTGGCATCGGCGTGGGCCTGTTGGCTGGAGCGCTCGGGTTCCTGTTCTTCGCCCTGCTCGTCTTCACGGCCGCAGCCATCCTCGGTCTTGCGACCGTGCTGCCGGCCTGGGCGGCCGCATTGATCGTCGGTGGGGTGCTGCTGCTGATCGCGGTGATCCTCGTACTGGTCGGGGTCAACCAACTCAAGCGCGGCAACCCGTCACCAACCGAGACGGCCGCCAGCGTGCAGAAAGACGTCAACGCCATCAAAGGCATCGGAAAGAGGGATAGCAAATGACTGACTCACGAACCGTGGAGAGCCGCATCGCATCCACGCGCGCCGAACTGCAGGACACCCTCGACGCGATCGAGGACAAGCTCAACGTGCCCAAGCGCGTCAACGAACTGACCGACCGGGCGAAGGCCTCATACGAGTCCAACCCGGTGCCATGGATCGTCGGCGCGACCGCGGTTGCCGCCGGCGTGATCGGGCTCATCGCCTGGGCCTTCCTCAGCGGGGACGACGACTAGACAGTCGTGGCACACGACGCGGATGACCAACTCCGGCCACGACCCGGCCCGGGTCTCTTCGCGCCCCGATTGACCACCGAACAGGTGGCCGCGCTCGAGAAGTACGACTGGTTCGCGCCGGACGAAGAACTTGAGCGCGAGTTTGGGATGCGTATTTGACACTCAGGCGCGGATCTGGTCGCATCGAGCGACTGACCAAGGCCGCCGGTCAATCCAATCGTTCGGGCAGTAGCTGGTGAAAAGAACCTCAGGGCTGGCCTATTTCAGGTTCATCGCTGTTGGGGGCGTCGGAGTATTTGCAACCTTTTCGACAATCATCGCCGTGTTGCTCACGATCCGCGCCTTCAAGGCTGGCACCGTCTCGGCTGTGATCGACCTCGTCGTTTTTCTGGCGTTCGTGGGTGCGATGGTCGGCCTGTGTTTTGTTCTCCTTGCCGGCGTGGGCCGAGCCTCGGCGAAGCATAAGGGTCAATCTCTCGCTTTGAGAACTGAGTATCCGGATGCGCTGATCCTCATGGTTTGGAGTCCACGTAGCGTGTGGGGCGGCATCCTGAAAGTGTCAGGTACGAACCGCGGCTTGAATGTCCGCAATTTCTATTTCTTGCGCATTGATCAGGAAGGGCTTGCGTTGATGTCTGGCCCGAATCACGCGCCCGTTCTCCAAGCAAAATGGGATGCAGTACGTGAACTGCGCAGCCCAAGTCCGCCCCTATCGATGACGCAGCAGGTCTTTGTCGTGATAGCTGCGCAGAAGGGTGATCGTCGCTATCAACTACGCATGGCGAGTACGAAACTTGGGGATGGGAGGCTAGATGCCTCTGAGATGAGTCGCCTCAACACAGCGCGACCTTGAATCCGGCGGGTCTGGTGTCGAAGCGGCGCACCCTCTCCCCACGATTCGCGCCATCCACCCCGCCGGGGGAGGATAGAACCATGAGCCCGAGTTCTGATGAGACCGGGGCTGCCCCCCTCGGTTACACCCTGTGGGCGGTTCTCCGTCGCGATCCCCTGCGACCCGTGACCGGCCCCAGCGAACTCCCGCAGACCGAGGCCGTCGAAGCCGCCGGGGTCACCATCCGCGGCTTCTACGACGTCTCTGGACTCCGAGCGGATGCCGACCTCATGATCTGGCTGCACGGCGAAGACCCGCAGAAACTGCAGCACGCACTCCGCGAGCTGCGCCGCTCGCCGCTGCTCGCGAACCTGCTGCCGACCTGGAACGCGATGGGTGTGCACCGCGACGCCGAGTTCAGCGCCAACCACCTCCCCTCCTTCATGCGGGGCAAACCGCCGGAGGCGTGGGTCACGGTCTACCCGTTCGTGCGCAGCTACGACTGGTACCTGCTGCCCGACGAGGAGCGCCGGGCGATGCTCGGCGACCACGGTCGCAAGGGTTCTGAGTACACCCAGGTGCTCGCCAACACGGTCGCGTCGTTCGCGCTCGGCGACTACGAATGGATCCTCGCCCTCGAGGCCCCGGAGCTGGTCGATCTGGTCGACCTCATGCGGCACCTGCGCCAGACGGATGCGCGCCGCCACGTGCGCGAAGAGGTCCCGTTCTTCACCGGGCGCCGCATCCCGGTCAGCGAGATCGCCGAGGTGCTGGCGTGACCATGACGAACGGCGGGCTTGTGCTCGGCTCGACGGAGGCTGCGGCATCCGGCGCAGAGCACGTCGAGACGCCGGTCGCCTACGACGCGATTCTGCTCGCGAGCTTCGGCGGGCCTGAGGGGCAGGACGACGTCATTCCGTTCCTGCGGAATGTGACCCGCGGTCGCGGCATCCCGGAGGAACGTCTCGAAGAGGTTGCCCACCACTATCGCGCGTTCGGCGGCATCAGCCCGATTAATGCGCAGAACCGGGCGCTCAAGACCGCGATCGAGGCCGAGCTCGAGAACCGCGGCATCGACCTGCCGGTGCTGTGGGGCAATCGCAACTGGGCGCCGTACCTGAGCGAAGCGCTCACCGAGGCGAACGAGCGTGGGTTCCACCGGCTGCTCGCCATTGGCACCAGCGCGTACAGCTCCTACTCGAGCTGCCGCCAGTACCGTGAGGACTACGCGATCGCCCTCGAGGAGACCGGCCTCGGCGGAACCATCCAGATCGACAAGGTTCGCCAGTTCTTCGACCATCCCGGATTCGTGCAACCGTTCGTCGAGGGAGTCAAGCAGGGGCTGGCGGATGCCGCTGCCCGAGGCATCGCCCCCGAGAACACACGCGTGCTCTTCGCCACCCACTCCATCCCTGTGGCGGATGCGGAACGCTCCGGCCCGCACGGCAACGCGTACCAGCAGCAGCACCTGGCCGTAGCCGGCTACATCATGAGCGGGTTGAGTAGCGAGCGAGGGACGAGCCCGCGTATCGAAACCTCCCCAGCGGCTGACCCCGGTTTCGATACGGCCGCGGGCGGCCTACTCAACCAGCAAGTGCCCTGGGAGCTCGTGTACCAGTCCCGCTCCGGCCCGCCCACCCAGCCGTGGCTCGAACCGGACATCAACGACGCCATCCGTCGCCTCGCGGCGGAGGGCGTGCGGGCCGTGGTGATCGTGCCGCTCGGTTTCATCAGTGACCACATGGAAGTCAAGTGGGACCTCGACACCGAGGCGATCGAGACCGCGGAAGAGCTCGGACTGTTTGCGGTGCGGGTGCCCACGCCCGGCATCCACCCGGCGTTCGTCACGGGGCTCGTCGATCTGGTGCTCGAGCGACGGGACGGCGTGCCGGCATCCGAGCGCCCCGCGGTCACGAACCTCGGCCCGTGGTACGACGTGTGCCGCCCGGGTTGTTGCGAAAACGTGAGGCTGGGATTCAAGCCCGCCCTCGCGGGTCTGGCACCCTAGGAAGCACATGACCAGCATCCGGATCGGAACCCGCGGCAGCGCCCTGGCGCTCGCCCAGACGAACACGATCGCAGCCAAGCTCGCCGACGCGTCGACGACCGTGGAGATCGTGGTCGTCACCACCAAGGGCGACACCTCGACCGAGTCGCTCTCGGCTCTCGGCGGCACCGGGGTCTTCGCCAGCGCCCTGCGCGACGCTCTGCTCGCTGGCGAGTGCGACGTGGTGGTGCACTCCCTCAAAGACCTGCCGACCGCCCAGCCCGATGGCCTCGTGATCGCCGCGATCCCAGCCAGAGCGGATGCCCGCGACGCCCTGGTCGCCCGCGACGACCTCACTCTCGACACCCTGCCGCCGGGCTCCCGGGTGGGCACCGGATCTCCGCGACGCACGGCGCAACTGCGGTCGCGGCGCCCCGACCTCGACGTGGTGGACATCCGCGGCAACGTGGACACCCGCATCGGCAAGGTCACGGGCGGCGAGCTGGACGCCGTGGTGCTCGCGGCGGCCGGCCTCGAACGGCTCGGACGACTGGATGCCGCGACCGACCTGATCGGCATCGACGGCTGGCCGACCGCCCCGGGGCAGGGGGCGCTCGCCATTGAGGTTCGCGCTGGCGAGGAATCCCGCGTCAAGAAGCTGGACCACGCCCGCACGCGCACCGTCGTAGAGGCGGAGCGCACGCTGCTCGCCCTGCTCGAAGCCGGATGCGCGGCCCCGGTCGCCGCGAACGCGTTCGTCGACGATGGCCTGCTGTTTCTCACCGCAAGCGTCTACAGCCTGGATGGAACCAAGCGCCTCACGGCCAGCCACGCCCTCTACGTCGCCGACTCGAAGTCCCCGGCCGCAGACGTCGCAGAGCGGGTGGCCACCGAACTGCTCGCGGGCGGCGCTGCTGACCTCGCCCCGCTCAAGGGATCCCGATGAGCGCCGCGAAGCCACTGAGCGGCTGGCGGGTGCTCGTGCCGCGCGGTGGAAAGTGGGGCGACGGGGTCGCGGCCAGCCTGCGCACGCACGGGGCCATCCCGGTGATTGCGCCGCTCATCAACTTCGCCAGCACCGACGACGCGCAGGGTCTCGCGAACGCACTCTACGAGCTGCAGGACGGCCAGTTCGACTGGATCGTGATCACCAGTGCGACCACGGTGGATGTGCTCGTGAGCCAGGGAATCAGCATCCCGAAGAAGACCAAGATCGCCGCGGTCGGCGAGACGACCGGAGCCGCGCTCGCGCTCGCCGGCCACAAGGTGGACTTCGTGCCGGAGACCGACAACTCGGCCCGCGGGCTGGTCAAGGAGTGGCCGCGCGCCGATGTGCGTGGGCGGGTGCTGGTGCCCCAGTCCGACATCGCTGAACCGACACTCGTCTCAGGTCTCGGCAAACTCGGCCTCGAGGTGCAGTTCATCTCCGCGTATCGAACCGTGGGCGTGCCCGTCGCGGATCCGGTGCGAGCGGATGTCGCATCCGGTCGCATCGGGGTCGTGCTCGTCACATCGGGCAGCGTGGCCCGCCAGGTCGCCGCCCAGCTCGCGCCCCTGCCGGAGCAGACCATCGTCGCCTGCATCGGACCGCGCACCGCCTTCGACGCCCGCGCCGCCGGCCTGCGCGTGGACCTGATCGCGGAGTTCCGCTCGGCGGAGTCCCTGGTCGCCGCGCTGGTCGAGCACGCCACCCACCCGGAGACCTGATGTCCGACCCCCTGCACCCACGCATCCGCCCGCGTCGCCTGCGCGACTCACCAGCCATGCGCCGACTCGTGGCAGAGACACACATCGATCCCGCCCAGCTGGTGCTGCCGCTGTTTGTGCGCGAGGGCATCTCCGAGCCGGTCGCGATCGCGTCGATGCCCGGGGTTGTGCAGCACACCCTCGACTCGCTCCGCGCGACCGTGGCCGAGGCCGCATCGCTCGGCCTCGGCGGTGTGATGCTGTTCGGGGTTCCTGAGCACAAGGATG
>JBDUEC010000029.1:0-15192 GCA_040002655.1 Rhodoglobus sp.
GCATCCGCTTGATCTCGTCGGCCAGGCCGTCCTCGATGCGCTTCTGCAGCTGCACGGCCGTCATCGGCGTGGTGCCGCCCTTGACGATCTCCAGGGCCTTCTTGTCGATGCCCTTGATCTTGCCCTTGGAGTCGCGCTCGAAGATGTGGCCGAGGTCGGCCAGCTTGTGCAGGTTGGTGCTCTCGAAGAAGCGGTCGGGAAATGCCTTGTGGTGGGTGTCGAGCACGTGCGCGCCCACCTTGAGGCCCACGAGTTCGAGCAGCTCGAACGGCGTCATCGGCAGGCCGAAGGGGCGGGTCGACTCCTCGACCACCTCGAACGGGGTGCCGGTGTCGACTGCATGCATCGCCTCACCGAGCACCTTGGCGAGGATGCGGTTCACGACAAACCCGGGGGTGTCGGTCGTGATCACGGCGTTCTTCCTGAGCGCCGCGGCGGTGACCATGGCGGTCGAGAGCGACTCATCGTTCGTGGACGGCGTGCGCACCACCTCGATGAGCGGCATCACGGCGACCGGGTTGAAGAAGTGGAAGCCCACCACTCGCTCGGGGTGCTTCAGCTTGGCACCGATCTGCTCCACCGAGAGCGACGAGGTGTTCGTCGCCAGGATCGCCTCGGGCGTGATGTACTTCTCGACCTCGGCGAACACGTTCTGCTTGGCCTCGAGTTCTTCGAAGATGGCCTCGATCACCCAGTCGCAGTCCGCGAAGTCCGCCTTGTTCGTGGTGCCGGAGACCAGCGCCTTCAGGCGGTTGGCCTCGTCGGACGAAATGCGTCCCTTGCCGAGCAGCGCGTCGATCTCGGTGCGGATGTACTCCACACCAGCGTCCACGTGCGCCTGGTCGAGGTCGGTGATGACCACCGGCACCTGCAGCCGTCGCACGAACAGCAGGGCGAACTGTCTGGCCATGAGCCCCGCACCGATCACTCCAACCTTCGTCACCGGGCGGGCGATCGCCTTGTCCGGGGCTCCTGCCGGCCGCTTGGCGCGCTTCTGCACCAGGTTGAAGGCGTAGATCGACGCGCGGAACTGATCGCCGGAGATCAGGTCTGCGAGTGCGTCATCCTCTGCTGCGAAGCCGGTCTTCTTGTCGGTGTTGCGGGCGGCCTTCAGCAGTTCCAGCGCGCGGTACGGGGACTGCGCGACCTTGCCGATGCGGTCGTTCAGCATCTTCTCGGCGATGTCGATCGCGATCGGCCACTTGACCGTGCGCTCGATCTTGCCGGGCTCATTCGAGCGCTTCACCTTGGTCTTGCCCGTGATGACTCCGTCGGCCCAGCGAATCGAGTCCTCAAGGAAGTTCGCGGGCTCGAAGATGGCGTCTGCGATGCCGAGGTCGAATGCCTCGGTGCCGCTGAGCATCCGGTTGTTCTTCAGCGGATTCTCGACGACGACCTTGAGCGCGTTCTCGATTCCGACCAGGTTGGGCAGCAGCCACGCGCCACCCCACCCAGGGATGATGCCGAGGAAGACCTCGGGCAGCGCGAGAGCTGGCACGGAACGGTCGATGGTGCGGTAGTCCGCGTTGAGCGGGATCTCCACACCGCCACCGAGCGCGAGCCCGTTGATGAACACGAACGTGGGCACGGTGAACTCACCGAGTTTGCCGAGCGCCCAGTGCCCGAGCTGAGCCATCTCCTTGCCGGTTGCCCGGTCGGGGATCTCGCTCACCTTGGTGAGGTCGGCACCGGCGGCGAAGATGAACTGCTTTCCGGTAACCGCGAGACCCTGGATCTCGCCCTTCGTGGCGCGCTCCTTCTGGGTGTCAAGCACCTCGGCAAACTCCAGCAGCGTGGTCGGCCCGAGCGTGCTCGGACGGGTGTGGTCCTTGCCGTTGTCCAGGGTCACGAGCGCGAGTGTTTTGCCACTCGGCAGCGGGATGTCGCGCACGTAGGAGTGGGTGACGACCTCGTCAGTCGCGAGATCCTTGAGTCGATCGAACTGGCCCATTACTTCTTCTTTCCGGTGTAGTGCGGGTTCTCCCAGATGACGCTGCCGCCCTGGCCGAGGCCGATGCACATGGCGGTGAGGCCGAACTGCACCTCAGGGTGCTCCGCGAACTGCGCGGCGAGCTGGATCATCAGGCGAACGCCGGAGGAGGCAAGCGGATGTCCCATCGCGATCGCACCACCCCACTGGTTGACGCGCGGGTCCTCGTCGTCGATGCCGAAGTGGTCGAGCAGCGAGAGCACCTGCACGGCGAAGGCTTCGTTCAGCTCGAAGAGGCCGATGTCGGTGATGGACAGTCCGGCCTTCTTGAGCGCCTTCTCGGTGGAGGGCACCGGTCCGATTCCCATGATCTCCGGCTCTACGCCCGCGAAGGCGAAGCTGACCATGCGCATCTTGGTGGTGAGGCCGAGTTCCTTGGCGGCATCCGCGCTGGCGATGAGCGACGCCGTGGCGCCGTCGTTCAGCCCAGACGAGTTGCCGGCCGTGACCCGGCCGTGCGGGCGGAAGGGGGTCTTGAGACCGGCCAGGCCCTCGAGCGTGGTTTCGGGGCGCAGGGCCTCATCGCGCGTGGCGAGTCCCCAGCCGGCGTCACTCTTGGTGGCGACGGGGATGAGGTCGGGCTGAAGCTTGCCGTTCTCGTAGGCAGCTGCGGCCTTCTGCTGGCTGCGCATGGCGTAGCGGTCGGCGCGCTCCTTGGTGAGCTGCGGGAAGCGATCGTGGATGCGCTCGGCCGTGTTGCCCATGTTGAGCGCGTCGGCGCTCACCAGCTTCTCGGAGAGGAAGCGCGGGTTCGGGTCAGCACCGAAGCCCATCGGGTGGCGTCCCATGTGCTCGACGCCGCCGGCGATTCCCACGTCGTATGCGCCGAATGCAATGGCACCAGCGATCGTCGTGACGGAGGTCATTGCTCCTGCGCACATCCGGTCGATGGCGTAGCCCGGCACGGACTTGGGCAGTCCGGCCAGCAGCGCGGCCGTGCGGCCGAGGGTCAGCCCCTGGTCGCCGGTCTGCGTGGTGGCCGCGATTGCCACGTCGTCCACGCGGTCCTTGGGCAGGTTCGGGTTGCGTTCGAGCAGGCCGATCATGGCCTTGACGACCAGGTCATCCGCTCGGGTGTTCCAGAACATGCCCTTTTCACCCGCCCGGCCAAAGGGGGTGCGAACACCATCGACGAACACGACTTCAGATCTCTCGGCCACTATGCCTCCAACAGCAGATTGCGTACTCATCCGATCCTAGGCTCGGCGAATTGGAGGTACCGCTCCGTTGATTCTTCCTACGAAGGGTCGTCGGATGGGGCATCCGCGTGTTGGCTGGGATCGACAAAGGCATCGGTGATTACCTGTGCGGTTGCGTCAAGCTGCCAGGGGCGCGCGCCCAGTTCTGCGAGGGCGTCGCGAACGGATTCCACGGTCAGGGGCTCCGGGGGAGTCCACGCCACGCGGCGCAGCAGGTCCGGAGTCAGCAGGTTCTCGACCGGCACGTTCATGGTCTCGCCCACCTCAGTAACGGCGGCACGAGCCGCCTTGAGCCGCTTGTCGGCTTCAGGGTTCTTGTCCACCCACACGCGGGGTGGCGGAATGGACTCGCCCGGCGCGCGCAGCAGCGGCAGATCGTCGGTGGCAACGCCCGCCTGGATGGCCGCCCACCACCGGTCGATCTGCGATCGGCTCGCCCTGCCGGTGAACTCCTTGATCGCGGAGAGATCGCGCTTGGTCTCGGGCAGAACGCGCGCTGCCGCAACAAGTGCGAGGTCGGGTACGAGTCGGCCGGGCGCAGTGTCGATCTCCCGGGCGTACTCGTCACGTGCCTGCCACAGCTCGCGCGCGACCGCCAGGTTGCGGGCACCGCGCACGGAGTGCAGGCCGCTGAGCCTGCGCCACGGCTCGTGTCGCACGATCACGAGGTCTTTGTGCAGCACTGCCTCGAACTCCTGGGCAGCGATGTCGCTCTTGCCTGCCTCGTCGAGCATCGTGCCCATGACGTCGCGCAGGTCCACCAGCAGCTCGACGTCGAGCGCCGCGTAGACCAGCCAGGCCTGCGGCAAGGGGCGGGTTGACCAGTCGGCCGCGGAGTGCTCCTTGGCCAGGTGGATGCCGAGCAGCTCCTCGACGACGGTGCCGAGGCCGACGCGGGGGAGTCCGGCCAGTCGAGCGCCGAGCTCGGTATCGAAGATGCGCTGGGGGTCGAGGCCGACCTCGCGCAGGCAGGACAGATCCTGGCTGGCCGCGTGCAGGATCCACTCCTCCGACGCGATCACGTCATTGAGCTCGGCGAACGCGCCGATGGCCGGTGGATCGAACAGGAAGGTGCCGGCTCCGCGGCGGAAGATCTGGATGAGGTAGGCGCGCTGTGAGTAACGGTAACCGGATGCCCGCTCGGCGTCGATCGCGATGGGCCCGTTGCCGGCCGCGATGGCCGCCACCGCTGCGAGGTAGCCCTCGCGTGAGTCGATCACGTCCACGATCACGTGCTCCGCCTGCACCGGGTCGGGCGCAGCGACCTGGGGCGAGTCGTCGGGCATCGCAGCCCCGGTGGGGGCCGCCGCGGGAAGCGGGGTCGGCGCGGGGTCGCCAGGCAGCGACGAGAACTCGAGTGCCGGCGGGGCCGACTTCGGCTCCTCCGTGCTACTCACGTCCCACTCGGCGGGCAGACAGCACACTCACTCCCTCAATAGCGGGCGGGAGACCCGCCAGCATGCACAACAGTTCCCCCCAGCCTTCCACATGCGAGGCCACCTCATGATCGGTCGGTGTCCAGGATGCTCTGAGCTCGATCTGCGCGCCGTCGCCCTGCGCCTCAAGCTCGCCGAAGCCGGTGGAGAGGATCTTGGTCGCTGTGCCGGAGGCCGCGGTGTAGCTCGCGCCACGTACGGCCAGGGCTTCGAGCAGCCAGGACCAGGCCACCTGGGCGAGGAACGGGTCGACTCCCATGTCGGTCTCGAGGGGCGCCTGCGCGTAGCAGACGACGCGGAATGTGCCGCCCCAGGCGTCCGGGGCGCTGGGGTCGTACAGGAGCACGAACCGGCCGGTGCCGAGGTCGGAATCGCTTGCGTGGCGGGCCGGCGTGACATCCGCTGCCAGCGCTATTGAGTACGGCGCGAGGTTGCCGGGCGCAGCGATCTCGGTGACGATGAGCTCTGGGCGCGTCGCGGCACGGCGAACGGCATCGACCGCGGCCGAGAAAGCGGCCGGAATCGGTGGACCTGCGAGTGTGTCGGGCACGAGTGAAGGTTAGGCTTTGTTCGTATTTTCCGGGGTGAGGCACGCCGTTGCCGCACCCGCACTGACGGGAGCTCCTGATGGCCGCACGCATCTCGGCGGGTCGGGTTCTGGCGATCGCTGGCATCGGTCTCGGGGGAGCAGCAGTCGCTGTCGCCGTCGGCGCTGCCGCCGTGGTCGTGATCTTCGCCCGCACGGTGATCATCCCGCCGCGCAAGAGGGAGCAGGATGTTCGGATCCTCGCCTCCGATGAGGCGACCGTCACGGTCTCCCCGACGCTCGATTCACTGACCCCCGGTCGCTACAGCCTGTGGTTCGACAACGAGTCCGGTCACGCGCGGGTGGGCGAGATCCTCTCATTCGACGCGGCCAGCGTGAAGCGAGTGCTACTCGGCGTGGACTTCGGCGACCTCGGCGCGGCCAAACGCGGGCGATTCAGTGGATGGTTCTACCTGCGACCGCGCGAGCTTGGCTACCCCTTCGAGGATGTCGAGATCGAGACCGAACTCGGCCCGGCCCCGGCGTGGCTCATCCCGGCCGAGCGTGAGACCGGAGACTGGGTCATCCAGGTGCACGGGCGCGGCGTGCGCCGCGCGGAGGCGCTGCGAGCAGTACCGGTCTTCCGCGAGGCTGGGTACACCTCACTGCTGGTTTCATATCGCAACGATCGCGACGCCCCCGAGAGCCCCGACCACCGCTACGCGCTCGGCGACACCGAGTGGCGCGACGTGGACGAAGCGCTGTCGTATGCACTTGCCCACGGTGCGAAGAACGTCGTGTTGATGGGCTGGTCGATGGGCGGGGCCACCGTGCTTCAGCTGGCCACCCGCTCGGCGAATGCCGGCGTCATCCGCGGCATCGTTCTCGACTCACCGGTGGTGGACTGGATCACGGCGCTTGAGTTCCAGGGCGAGGCGAACCGGCTGCCTGCGCAACTGCGCCGAGCGGTGCTCGCGACCCTCAGCAGCGACTGGGGTCGGGTAGTGACTGGGCAGTCCCAGGCGATCGATCTCGCTCGTCTCGATTTTGTGCACAGGGCCAGTGAACTGGCCTGGCCGATCCTGCTGATCCACAGCGACGACGACGGCTTCGTGCCGGCGACGGCGTCACGTGCCCTCGCGATCGCGCGGCCGGACATCGTGACCTACGAAGCATTCACGACCGCACGCCACACCAAGGAGTGGAACTACGACTCCGAACGGTGGAATGCTGCGATCGTGGGCTGGCTCGCGAAGCTCGGCTAAGCCGACTTCTCGCGAACCTGTCGCTTGACCCGGCCGAGCATGCCCGTCATCCCGCGGATGCGCAGCGGACTCACAGCCTCGGTCAGGCCGAGATCCTGCGGATAGTCGTCGGGAACCTCGAGCACCTGCTCGACCGTCAGACCAGCGAGACCCTGCGCCAGGATCGACGCGAATCCTCGTGTGGTCGGCGCCTCCTTCGGCGCGGTCGCGAACATCTCGACGATGCCGTCGTTCACCTCGACGAAGATGAAGACCGGTGACTGGCACTCCTCGACGCGCTCGAACAGGTCGGGATGCTCCGCATATCGTGGAGGCAGCTCGGGCAGTTCGTTGGAGAACTCGAGGAGGAGCGTCAGTCGATCGCGAAGTTCGAGGGCGTGGAAGTCGTCCTTGATGGTCTGCAGCGACTCAGGCAGTTCGTATGTCATCGGTGCGTCGCCCTAGCGGGCAGGGACCGCCCCGGGCTCTGAGCCCTTGACGATCGGCACGCGTACGGCGCTGCCCCACTCGGTCCATGAACCGTCATAGTTGCGAACTCCTTCGAAGCCCAGCAGATGCGTGAGCACGAACCAGGTGTGGCTCGAGCGCTCACCGATTCGGCAGTAGGCGATCACGCTATCACCGTCTTTCAGGCCGATCTCGTCGCGGTAGATCGCGTTCAGGTCGGCGAGCGACTTGAAGCCGGCATCCTCGGCGACCGCACGTGCCCACGGCACGCTCTTCGCGCTCGGGATGTGGCCGGCACGCAGCGTGCCCTCCTCCGGGTAGGCGGGAGCGGTGGTGCGATCGCCGTTGTACTCCTCGGGCGAGCGCACGTCGACGAGCGGGTTGCCGAGGTGGGCGAGCACGTCATCCTTGTAGGCGCGGATGGGGGCGTCGTTGCGCTCCACGACTGGGTAATCGACTGCCGTGGCCGACTCGGGCGCGGTTGTGTACGCGCGACCCTCCGCCTCCCACTTGGCGCGACCGCCATCGAGCAGGCGCACATCCTCGTGGCCGAACAGCGTGAAGACCCAAAGGGCGTACGCGGCCCACCAGTTGTTCTTGTCGCCGTAGATCACGACGGTGGTGTCGCGGGAAATGCCCTTGGCGCCGAGCAGCTTGGCGAATCCGGCACCGTCGATGTAGTCGCGCTCCACCGGGTCGTTGAGGTCGGTGTGCCAGTCGATCTTCACGGCGCCCTCGATGTGGCCGGTCTCGTAGAGCAGCACATCCTCATCCGACTCGACAACGACGAGACCGGCGGTGCCGAGATGGGCTTCGAGCCAGTCGCCGGAGACGAGGCGTTCGGGGTGCGCGTACTCCGCGAATCGGGCAGCGGTGTCGAGTTCGACGGCCATGGGAATCCTCCAGTGGGTGCCCGGTTGGGGCGGCGTGGGTGGTCATTCGAGCCGGATAGGCTTAACACCAATCCTCTCCCATGAACGCTACGCATCAGCCGTGCGCGTGAACAGGGAACCCGTAAGACTTCGACACACAGTCTTCAACAGACACTGGGGCATTGCCATGAGTCCAGAGCCGAGCGCCTCCGCAGGCAGACTCGTCGACCGGATGCCCACCCTGTCTGGTGAGGAGATCGTGGCGCACCTGGTGCCGCCGCGCCAGTTCGCGAATGCGACGCTCGACTCCTACCGGCCCGACCGGGACTACCCCGCGCAGGGTGCCGCCGTGGCGGCCATTCGCAATTTCGTGGCCGAATGGACGAGCGGTCGCGGCCTGTTCGGGCGCAAGAAGGGGCCAGTCGCGAAGCCCGGCATCTACCTCGACGGTGGGTTCGGAGTCGGCAAGACGCACCTCCTCGCGGCCCTCTGGCATGCGGCACCCGACCGAAAGTACTTCGGTACCTTCATCGAGTACACGGCCCTGGTCGGCGCGATCGGCTACCAGGCCACGGTGAAGCTGCTGACCGGGGCATCCATCATCTGCATCGATGAGTTCGAGCTGGATGACCCGGGCGACACCCGCATCATGTCCCGCCTGCTCACCGACCTGGTCGCGAAGGGCTCGCGCATCGCGGCAACGTCGAACACCCCGCCGAACGCGCTGGGCGAGGGACGGTTCGCC
The DNA here is from genome assembly GCA_040002655.1 of Rhodoglobus sp. Classification (GTDB taxonomy): domain Bacteria; phylum Actinomycetota; class Actinomycetes; order Actinomycetales; family Microbacteriaceae; genus Rhodoglobus. The sequence goes on from JBDUEC010000029.1 coordinate 8,481, forward strand.
GCCCAGGACTTTTTGCGTGAGATCGACGCGCTCGCGGCCCAGTTCACGACGATCCGCATCGACGGCCTGGACTACCGCCGACGCGACGTCGAGGGCCACGCAGTTGCCCTCGACCAGGAGGCCTTCGACGCGGCAGTGCCGAAGGCGGGGGCGGTAACCCTCGACTCCTTCGACGCACTGCTAAAGCATCTGGCCGGCGTGCATCCCTCGAGGTACGTCAAGCTCATCGAGGGTTTGGACGCGGTCGCGATCACCGACGTGCACGTGCTGCACAACCAGACGGATGCCCTGCGGCTGGTGGCGTTCGTCGACCGGCTCTACGACGCCCAGGTTCGCATCCTCGCCACCGGAACCCCACTGGACCAGGTGTTCGCAGCCGACATGCTGGCGGGCGGCTACAGCAAGAAGTACCTGCGTGCCACCTCGCGGCTCATCGCCCTCACGACGGATCAGCCGGGCTGAGCGACCGGTAGTGCCTGGCCCGCGCGAGGGTCAGTACCACACCGATGAGCGCGGCGATCACCGAGGCGATCAGCACGGCGAGGGTGCCCTCGTTCGCGATCTCGGGGTGGTCGGCGAAAGCCAGTTCGTTCATCAGCAGCGACACGGTGAAGCCGATGCCGCCGAGGGCCGCGACCGCGACCAGATCTGCGACGGGCACCCGTCGTCCACCCTTGCCCACCGATGAGGCGATGAGGGCGCCACCGGTGATTCCGATGAGTTTGCCCACCGGCAGCGCCACGATTATCGCCCAGAATGCGGGGCTCAGGTTGGCGATGCCCGCCGATGGCAGCGGCACCAGCGCCGCGGCGAAAGCGAACACCGGCAGGATGATGCCGTTCGACCACGGCTCGATCGCGCGTCGGGTGGGCCCCGCGCTCGACCCGGCCATGATCAGCCCCAGTGCGACGCCCGCCACGGTCGGGTGGATGCCCGAGAGATACACGAGCGCCCAGGCCAGAATGCCGAGCGCGATGAGCGCGACCACGACCCACCCGGAACGCCGTGCCCGGTAGCTCAGCCACCCGAAGACCAGGATCACCGGAACGGCGAGAACCAGCGGAAGTGGCTGTAGCTCTTTCGTGAAGAATGCCGCAATGATCAGGATCGCGATCAGGTCGTCGATCACGGCGAGCGCAAGCAGCAGCACCCGAATGCGGGAGGGGAGTCCCTTGCCGACGATCGCGAGCACTCCGAGCGCGAACGCGATGTCCGTTGCCGTCGGGATCGGCCATCCGCTGGCCAGGTCGCCCGAGCCCGCGATCAGCAGGTAGACCGCGGCGGGTACGACCACGCCGCCGATGGCGGCGATGGTGGGCACGAGCGCCTTGGCGGGGGAGTCCAGTTCGCCATGGGTCAGTTCGTGCTTCAGCTCGATGGCCGCGATGAAGAAGAAGATCGCGAGGAGGCCGTCAGTGATCCAATGCCCGATGGAGAGGTCTATGCCGATCGCGGGGATGCCGAAATGGAACGCCTTCGCCGCAGAGAAGGCGCCAACCAGCGGGCTGTTGGCGATCACCAACCCGAGGATCGCGGCACCGATCAGCAGGAACGCGGCATAACGCTCTGAACGCAAGAAAGCCATTCCCCGAGTCTATGAGCCGGATTCGCAGTGGCTTCCCCGGCGCCCGAAACACGATGTTTACACTCGGCGCCCCCGCGTAACAGAACAGAAACACGCTGACACCCGTCGCGAAATCTGCACGCCCCAAACTGACGTCGTACCCGAGGCGACTCGATGCCCCTGTCGACGTACGCGAGCCAACGGTCAGTCCTTTGCAACAAGAGAGAGGTAACCATTCTTATGGTCGAACTGTCGGTTCTGCTGGACGATACAACGGATCTGCTGACCACCAACTTGAACTCCCTGTGGTTGATGGTCGCCGCTGCACTCGTCCTGATCATGACCCCTGGCGTCGCGTTCTTCTACGGCGGCATGGTGAAGGCCAAGAGCGTCGTCAGCATGATGATGATGAGCTTCGGCGCGATGGGTCTGGTTGGCGTGCTGTGGGTGATCTACGGCTACTCGATGTCATTCAGCTCGGGTTCGGACTGGATCATCCCTCACTGGTTGGCCAACCCGTTCGCAGACCTGTTCCTGCAGAAGGAGTTCGCTTCTGGGGACACGTACCATTTCGCATTCGCTGGATTCCAGGCGACCTTTGCGATTATCACCGTCGCCCTCATCTCCGGTGCGATCGCGGATCGCGCGAAGTTCGGAGCGTGGATGGTTTTCGCGGGCGTGTGGGCCACGTTGGTCTACTTCCCGGTTGCGTCCTGGGTGTTCAACTTCACCATCGGTGACGGCCCGCACGGTTACTCCGATGGTGGGTGGTCCGTCTTCGGCCTCGGCGTGAACGACTTCGCTGGTGGTACTGCTGTGCACATCAACGCTGGTGCAGCCGGGCTCGCTCTTGCCCTTGTTCTCGGCAAGCGCGTCGGGTTCAAGAAAGGCCTGGCCGCTCCGCACAACGTTCCCCTCACGCTCATCGGTGCATCGCTGCTCTGGTTCGGCTGGTTCGGCTTCAACGCCGGATCTGAGGCCGGTGTGGACGGCGTTGCGGCTCTGGCCTGGATCAACACTCTCGTGGCTCCGGCCGCCGGTATCCTCGGCTGGCTGATCGTCGAGAAGTTCAAGGATGGCAAGCCCACGTCGATCGGCGCCGCCTCGGGCGCAGTGGCGGGCCTCGTCGCAATCACCCCGGCCTGCAACATCCTGACTCCCGGCTGGGCGATCGTGCTGGGCATCCTGGTTGGTGTGGTGTGCGCCTTCGCGATTGACCTGAAGTACAAGCTCGGTTTCGACGACTCGCTCGACGTTGTGGGCATCCACCTCGTTGGTGGTCTCGTGGGCACCCTGTACATCGGCTTCTTCGGCACCAACATCGGTCTGCTCGACAAGCTGATCTGGGGCCAGCCGGACCCGTTCTACCAGCTCGGCGCGCAGGCGCTTGGTGCGTTCGGAGTGGCGATCTACTCCTTCGGCATGGCTTGGATCATCGGCACGGTCATCCAGAAGACGATGGGCTTCCGCATCACGAACGAGGATGAGGTTGCCGGTGTCGACACCGTGGTTCACGGTGAAGAGGGCTACGCGCTCGCTGAGTAGCCACTGACCGCAAACACAGCAGAGGGGTGTCGCTCGGAAACGGGCGGCACCCCTTACTGTGTGCTTCGGAGGGGTAGATGAACCCGGGAACCGTCTTCGCGACGATTGCCGCGCCGATCGCAATCGCCGTGATCGCGGCGGGGCTCTGCGTGCTGTACCGAGCGATCCCGCGGACCGGTGCCACGAAGCGCGCTGCTGTGCTCTCTGCCGCCATCGCCGCGGTGGGGGCTGCCGTGTGGCTCGTCGTCGGCCTGCCGCTGGGCGGCGGAGTCATGCCGGGACTCATCCCCGCCATCACCGTACTCGCCGGAATCGCGACCACTCTCGCGACTTTCACCGTACGGGAGCGCGCGACGAGCACGGCGACTGCCGTCGTTTTCGCCGCGGTCTGGTGTGCGGCGGTGTTCGTTCCGGTGGCGATCGCGGACTTCTCGCCGACGGGGTACTTCGAGTCGCTGGGATTGGAGCCACTCGACCACGGTGGTGCGCTTGCCGTGTTTGTGGCGCCGGCATCCGCTGCGGTGGCGGTGCTGGTGATCGAGCGGGGGCGCAAGTCTCGTTCGACCCTCCAGGCGTATCCGACCGCCCCGATCTGGACCACCGTCGCGATGTGGGCCGGGTGGGTGCTCGCCCTCGTCTGCCTCGAGCTCGCCATCGATGTGGTGACGCCGCAGATCGTGCTCAATGCGATACTCGCCCCGGTCTTCGGGGTGTTGGGATGGTTGGTGATCCAGCGGGTGCACCACCAGGTCTCCACCGTGGCAGGGGCGGCCGCAGGCCTCGTGACCGGGCTCGCCGGAATCACCGCCGGTGCTGCCTTCGTCGATCCGTTATGGGCCAGTGTCACGGGCTTCGGAGCCGCGGCGCTCAGCGCCGCATTCGTACATCGCCGCGTGCGGCTCTCCCAGCTGGAATCGTGGTTCATCGTCGGTGCGCACCTCGTGGCTCCGGTTACCGGACTCGCGCTTCTCGGCCTGTTCGCCAGCGGCATCGGCTTCGTATTCTCCGGACAGATCAGCCTGGCGCAGGCGCAGTTCGTGTCGATCGTGGTGACCATCGTTTACTCGGTGGTGGTGTCGGCGCTCCTCTGGTTGGTGCTGCGGCTCACCCTCGCCCGCCGGTCGATCAAGGCCAGCGGATGACGCGCCCAGAGCCGATCTCGGCAACTGCTCCGCCCCTCCCTGGGCGCACCATCGCCAGCCAGCGCTGGAGCGACCTCGCGTTCCTGCACTGGACCGTGGACTCGGCAGCCGTCGCGCCGCTGCTACCGCCCGGCCTGGTGCCCGACGAGTTCGATGGCACGACCTGGGTTGGGCTCATCCCGTTCGTGCTTGACCGCGCCACGATCTTCGGCAGCCCTCCCGTGCCGTACTTCGGCACGTTCGTGGAGGTCAACGTGCGGTTGTACGCAGTCGACGAGCGCGGTCGCAGGGGAGTGGTATTCCTGTCGCTTGAAGCCTCCCGGCTCGCCGCCGTGCTGGCCGCCCGCGCGGCCTTCGCGCTGCCGTACCAGTGGTCGCGCTCCTCGGTGGTTCGCTCTGACGGGCTCTTTCGGTATTCCGCGAGGCGGCACTTCGCGGCCGAGAAACACAGCGAGATCGTGGTGCGACCGTCCACACGGCAGGTGATCGGCGACCCGCTCGCCGAGTTCCTGTCGGCGCGCTGGGGGCTGTTCACCAGCATCCGCGGCACGACGACGTTCCTGCCCAACCACCACGAACCGTGGACGCTCTACGAGGCGAAACTCGAGCACCTGGACGACACGCTGGTGGCGGCGGCCGGGCTACCGGGTGTCTCCATACGACCACCGGACTCGGTGCTCTACTCGCCCGGGGTCACGACCCGGTTCGGCTCGGCGACCTGAGGCTCGGATTCGAGCACCCTGCGGCTGAGTAGCGCCGCCCCCGCGACCGCAGCAGGCATGGCGATAACGGCTCCGAGCGGCACCAGGAACAGCAGGTAGGTGGCGACCCCGAACCCCACACTCAGGGCGCGGCGACCGCGCAAGGTGCGTCTGCGGTAACGGAGGCTGTGGCCGCGGGCGTCGAATGCGAGTCCGGTGAGCTCCACGGTCAGGAACCACCCACCCACGAGCGCACCAAGCACGGGGGAGAGCACTTGGCCGACCACGGGGATGAAGCCCAGCGCGAAGATCAGGATTCCGAGCAGGATCGTGGGCACCAGCATCCGCGCGATGTCCGCCAAGCCGCGCCCCAGCGTGTGCCAGAAGCCCTCCTGACGTTCGACCGGCAGGCCGCCCTCGCGCTCCTCCACATGCCGCCAGATCCGCTCGTAGAACGGATCGCCCACGATCAAGGTGACGGCTGTGAACGTGTAGGTGAAGAAGAACAGGGCGAGCACGAAAAACGCGAGCACTCCGATGAAGCGGATGCCGGAGCGCCACGGTTCGTCCCATCCGTTCGCGAACGGCGTGGCCCAGGTCGCGATCGCCTCGGCGTTGATCCCGAACGCGACCACCACCACGACGAATGCCGCCGCCACGATGAGGGCAGGGATGAGGCCGAGCCACATCAGCTTCGGTGCGGTCACCCACACGCGAAAGCCCTTGCCCACGAAGCCGACCCCGGTGAAGAATTCGCCCACGATTCCGGGCTTGCGCGTCGATTTGCTGGCCACCCAACCAGCCTAGGGTGCAGCAGTCTCAGGCGCGCCCGTCTCAGGCACGCCAGACTTCGGCATCGGTCACGAACGCGGATGACCCAGGGCGATCGGGCGTGCCATCCAGCCGAACGGCGCCGGCCAGAGCCACGCCGCCCACCGAAATTGACCCGGACTCGCATGGCGCGATCACCAGGCTGAGGCTGTGGATCACCGCTCCCAGCGGGAAGTCGTCGGTCGCGAACGCGCGCCGATCAAGCACGTCGCCGATGTCGACGGTGACGAGCGCTGACCGGGCCGAAGCACCCCGCTCGAGGTCCACGGTCAGGTCGACCGGCTGCTGCACGTGTTCGGGTTCGTGCCAGGGGACTCCGTCGAGCTCGGGAAAATGCCGCACGAAGTCGTCGGCCAGCCAGGTCGCGAGTTCGCGGTTCTCACCGACGACGCTCACGCGATCGGGCTGCCAGAGCACGATGACCGATCCCGAGCCGTGGGTTGACCAATCCACCCGCCAGCAGGACGCGAACGCGACCACAGCATCGCCATCGAACAGCCGCATGCCGGGATTCGCGCCAACCAGCACGACGCGTCGATCGGGGCTGCTGACCATGCCCGATGGTATCCAGGAGGGTGTGTGGTGGGCGATACCGGACTCGAACCGATGACCTCTTCCGTGTGAAGGAAGCGCGCTACCAACTGCGCCAATCGCCCGCTGAGACAATCCTGCCATAGCTCGCGACCCGCCCGTCACAGGATTGGCCCTCGTCCGGTTCATCAGATACAGTCGTCTAGCACGCAGCAATGCGGGCAATGCGGATGTGGCGCAGTGGTAGCGCACAACCTTGCCAAGGTTGGGGTCGCGAGTTCGAATCTCGTCATCCGCTCGAGTGGGCATGTTAAGGCACTGGTGTCAGTGTTGATGGCACGCCTGCACGCGGTGGCGTGGCCGAGAGGCGAGGCAACGGCCTGCAAAGCCGTGTACAC
>JBDUEC010000030.1:0-15179 GCA_040002655.1 Rhodoglobus sp.
ACGAGCACCCTACCCATTCCGTCGTCGTCTTTGGTCACCCTGCAATTGTCGCGCTGAGTGGCGACGTGGCACGACCGCTGTGAGAACTTTCATGGCACGAGCGCAGTTCCCCAGCCAATCGGCAGAGCGTGTGCCTAGCGTGAGCCGGAGTGAGGAGTGAGCCATGAGACTGCTCGCGCTTGAGGATGACCAGCGCCTCGGTGAATTGCTCCGCCGAGCCCTCACCGAAGCTGGCTATGCGACCGACCTCGAACGAGACGGTCGAGCGGCGATCACAGCATTCGAACTCGGAGCCTACGACCTTGTGCTTCTCGATCTGCTGGTTCCCGGAATCGATGGGGGCGGGCTCGAGGTCTGCCGGGCCATCCGTCGGCTCAATGCGGACGTGCCGATCCTGATGTTGACTGCACTCGACTCGACGGCGTCGCGCGTGGAGGGTCTCGACGCAGGGGCTGACGACTACCTGGTGAAGCCGTTCCATCTCGCCGAGTTGCTCGCGCGGGTGCGGGCCCTTCTACGCCGCGCCCCGCGTGCCGACCTTCCGGTGCTGCAGGTGCAGGATGTCGTGCTTGATCCTGCCGCCAGAAGGGCGACTCGCGCGGGCCGACCCATTTCCCTCACGGCCAAGGAGTATGCCGTGCTGGAGTTCCTGATGCGGAACGCGGGCACGGTGGTGAGCGCATCCACCCTCATCGATCACGCCTGGGACAGCAACTACGAGGGTTACAGCAACGTCGTGCAGACCTATATTCGGTACCTGCGGAAGAAGCTGGTTGTCGGAGACGAGTCGCCCTTCATCGAGACGGAGCGCGGCTCCGGGTACGTCATCAGGCAATCGACGTGATCTTTCGCCGAGCCGTCGTGCGTCTCACGATCGCGTTCTCCCTCGTGCAGCTCGGCGTCTTCGGTGGTTCTGCGCTCGGGGTGTACCTCTTCGTGACGAACTCGTTCGACTTCGACGCCGCGGAGAGCGACGGGGCTGTCAACGTCGCCGAGCAGGGCTTCGCCGCATTGCGTGTGGGCCTCATCGGCAGCTTCCTGTTGCTCGCCCTGCTGGTTCCGGTCGTGAGCTACGCCCTGGCGCGGAGGGTGCTCCGGCCCGTGCGCGAGAGCTATGCCGCCCAACAGCGCTTCGTCGACGATGCCTCCCATGAATTTCGTACTCCCCTCGGGGTGCTGCAGGGGGAGATCGAAGTCGCCCTGAGTCGTGATCGCGACACCGACGAGTACCGGCTGACCCTGGTGAGGTTGCTTCGTGAGGTCGAGAGACTGGAAGGTTTAACGGGTAGCCTGCTGATGCTCGCGCGCGGGTCGGCGCCACACCTGCGTGACACCTTCGAACTGGTTGACGTGACCGACGCGGTGCGCGACGCTATCGACTCGGTCACAAGTGATCGCAGCGTCGACGTCAGATCGGCGAGCCCGGCAACCGTGCATGGGTCGCATGACCTTCTGGTCACTGCAATCGGCAACCTGGTCGACAACGCGCTGAAGTTCTCTCCCGACGACACGGCGATCGTCGTTGAGGTGAGGGAACGCGGGTCGAGTGTGGTCGTGGAGGTCGCCGACGCGGGGCCGGGATTGTCTGCTGCCGCAGCCTCGCACGCGTTCGAACGATTCTGGCGCGCGGACGAATCCAGAGCGACGTCTGGACACGGGCTGGGCCTGGCCCTGGTTGACCAAATTGCGCGGGTGCACGGCGGCCGCGCCAGCATTCACAACGGAGCGGGATTCGGCACCGTGGCGACTATCGAGCTGCCCATCGCGCGTTGAGGTGACACTCACGGTCATCTCATCGACCGTTTCGTACCGTGGAGTATCCGCTCGAAATGTGGGCGGTATCACCAGTGAAAGGGAGTTCAGCTCATGAACAAGAAGCTCAGATGGGGCATCGCATCGGCCGCGGCCGTCGTAGTTGCCATCGGCGGAGGACTCGCGATGACGCTGCCGGCCCAGGCATCCGGATCGCACTCGACCTCGACGTCGACGGAACAGCCCGGCACGGAGACGAATGACTCCGGTGTGGAGGATGGCTCGAACGATGGCGAGACGGCTGACGACCAGGGTGTCGAGGATGGCACCAACGACGGCGAGACAGCCGACGACCACTGACTGACGACAACGAGAAACGGGCGGCCCGCAAGAAGCGGACCGCCCGTTCGTGTGACGCGCTGCGATCAGGCAGGTAGCACAGACCTGGTCGCGGCGCGACGCTCGCGGATGGTGAGGACAATGACGAGCACGAGAATCGTGGCCAGGAACAGGAAGCTGGTCCCGGTGGTACCGAGCGCGAGCCCGCCATCCTTGTGCGACTGCGACAGCAGGTCGCCCAGGGAGGCGCCCAGCGGGCGGGTGAGCACGTAGGCGATCCAGAACGACAACACGGCGTTCAACTTGAAGAAGAAGTACGCGACCGCCACGGCAGCAATGGCGCCAGCGAAGACGAGTAGCGACACCAGGTAGCCGAGGTTGAGGCCCTCAGCGACGAGATCGCCGGCAGCTGTTCCGAGAGCGAAGGTGAACAGCACGGCGAGCCAGTAGAACGCCTCCCGCCCAGTGGTGACGATTGTGTGGATCGACAGGGTCTTCTCCACAGCGAACCAGACGATGAAGGTCACAGCGAGCGCAACTGCGAATACGACGCTCGTCACCCACAGCGGCACACCCAGGTTGTCCACCAGGTTGTCGGTGATGAGTGTTCCCACCACGCTGATGAGTACTACCGCGAGCCAATACACGGCGGGCACGTACCGCTTGAGGCGGAACTGCACGATGAGTGCTACCACCAGCAGCACAGCCATGACGATGCTGGTAGCCGTGAGGCCGAGGTTGAGATCGACGTTGAGGTAGTCGGCTGCGGTCTCGCCGACCGTGGTCGCCAGAACCTTGATGATCCAGAAGACCACCGTGATTTCTGGGACCTTGTTGAGCATGGTGCGCCCGATGCTGGTGCGCGTCTCAGTAGCAGGTGATGTCATGCCCTGACCTTTCCAACCGCCACTGGGCGCGCGCCCCGAAATCGGGCGAGCGGCCATGAGACTCCTCTCAGGACACCCCAGCGCGCAACTCGCAGCACGGCCTCGGCCACGATGCGCAGGCTCATCTTCGATGTGCCGTACTGGCGCTCCACGAAGGTGATCGGTGACTCCACAATGCGAAGCCCCGCGAGGTGCGCCCTCAAGAGCATCTCGATCTGGAAGCAGTAGCCCTCGCTCACCACGGAATCGAAATCGAACGACCGCAGTGCGTCGGCGGTGAAGACGCGGTAGCCGCCGGTCGCATCCCGGTACGGAATCCCGAGCATGGTGCGGGCATACCAGCTGCCACCCCGTGAGAGCAGCACTCGTCGCTGCGGCCAGTCCACGGTCGCCCCGCCGGTCACCCACCGCGAGCCGAGCACGAGGTCGGATGTCGCTGCCGCGGCAAGCAGGCGCGGCAGCTCCTCGGGCTGGTGCGAGCCATCACCGTCCATCTCCACGAGCCGTGCGTAGCCGTGCTCAAGCCCCCAGCGCAGTCCTGCGCGGTATGCGCTGCCAAGCCCGAGCTTGCCGGACCGGTGGATGACGTGCACGTCGCCGCGGGTCGCGGCCATGACATCCACTGCGTCGCCCGTGCCGTCGGGGGAGCTGTCATCGACCACGAGAACGTGCACGCCGGGTACGGCCGCGGTCACCCTGTCGACCATCGCCCCGATCGTCTCGAGCTCGTTGTAGGTGGGGATGACCACCAGTGCGTCGGTCATGGCAGGGGCCTCGTCAGTTCGTAGATGTTGGTGGTGTGCACGTGGGTCTTGTGTTGCAGCGAGAAGCCGAGTGCGATCAACTCGTGCAAGTCGTTTCCGTTCACGTCGTCCGTACTGCCCGCCCTGGTCAGCAACCACACGGTCGACACACCGGTCAGCTTCGTGGCGTTCTGCGCGAGCGGAGTGGTCTGGTCCCACAGTCCGGGGCTCTCGCCGAACGGCACCGCGAGCTCTACGTCGACGAGACCGCGGTAGTCGTCGGGGTACATGCGCAGTGCGAGCCGCGGCTTGCGTGACGCACGCACGCTGTTGTCGAAGAGCACAGCATCCCCAGGGTGAGCCTCGCTGGCGATGAGAGCTGATGCCTGCCGCCAGTCGCTCCCCGCCCCCTTCGCGTAGTCGGTGCGCTGCGCCACGTAGCTGGGTGCAGCGAGCGCGACCAGCAGCCCGAGGCCCGCGATCAGGACAGCCTGCGGCCGCAGGAGCGCGAGCCCCGCGGCGACCAGGATCGCGGCCGCCGGAGTGCTCAGCGAGACGTACCGCAGCGTGTAGGTGGGGATGATCAGCACGCTGGCCGACAGCAGGGCGAGCGTGGGCACGATGAGCCACGGCAGTGCGAGCGTGACAACTCCGGCGCGACGCGAGCGCACGGCGGCAATCACCGCCGCAACGATCAGCGCCCAGCACGCACCAGCGAGCCACGGGTTGTCGAACCACTGGGTGACCAGCACCTCGCCAGCCGTCACCGGCCGATTCTTGATGAACGCCACCTGGTGGCGCTCGAGGAAGCCGAAGATCGCGACCGGCGCGGCCGCCGCCAGCCCGGCGGCGGTCGCCACCAGCCACCGTCGAATGCGCGAGCGGTGGCTGATTGCCACGTAGACGCCGTGGGCGATGGCGACGAGGAACAGGTAGAGGAACACGTAGATGCCCACGGCCAGCAGAACCGCATAGGCGACCCAGGCGAGTCGCGACGTGGTGCGCCTGTCGACCAACTCGAGCAGCAGGACGGTGAGCCAGGTAGCGATGGCCGTGGCGAGCGCGTACCCACGGGCCTCCTCCCCGATGTAGGTCATGCGGGGGAGCACGGCGCAGACGATTCCGGCGAGGATGGCGACGCGTCGGGTCGTGAGCCGACGGGCGACGAAGTAGGTGCCCGCTACGGCGGCACCGGCGGCGAGCGCGCTGGGCAGCCGCACCGAGAGCTCGGAGGCCCCGAACACGGCGACCCACTGGTGCAGGAGCAGGTAATAGGTGCCGTGGACGGCATCGATCCTCGTGAGCATGGCGAACAGTGAGGGCAGTGGCCGCTCCGCAGACAGCACACTCGCCGCCTCGTCGCCCCATAGGGAGGGGATCCAGGAACCGGCGAACGACACGACGAAACCGAGGGCCGCGAGACCCAGCGGTATGGCGCCGCGGCGCACCCGGATGCGCGGCACGGAGATCGGCGTCGCCGTGATCGTCTCGATGGCCATGGGGCAATCGTGGGCGCTCTCGCCTTCCGGGGCGCTGGGATCGCGCCCGAGCGGCATGAGAATGCCCTCAGGGAACTGCGGCGAACTCCAAGGCGCGGCGGACCTCCGAAGGTGGCAGACTCGAATGAATGAACGACGACTCCACGGCAAAGGCGCCGGCCCCGATCCGAATCGCGCGGCGCTGGCCGCTCGTGTCTGCTGGTGCTGCGATCGCGCTTGTCATCGCGCTGGGCGCTGTGATCGTCTACCGCGAGAATCGCAAGCCGTTCGGCTTCGAGATCGAGTGGATGGGCGAGATCGTCGAGCACCGCTCCGCGTTCTGGAACGTGCCGGCCTTCGCGTTCAACTATCTGGGCGGCGGCATCCTGGCCATCGCCGTGGTGCCGGGGGTCATCATCATCGGCCTCCTGGTGTGGCGCCGGCCGTGGGCCACGCTCTACTTCGCAATCGCCGTGATGAGCAGCGGCCTGGTGGTGCAGATACTCAAAGTGCTGATCGACCGGCCGCGCCCCACCGACATTCTCGTGCACGTTGATTTCGGATCGTTCCCGTCTGGCCATAGTGCGAACGCCGCGGTGGTCGCGGCGACCATGGTGGTCATATTCCGTAAGGTCTGGGTGGCGGTTGTGGGCAGCATCTACACGATCGGGATGATGCTCTCCCGCACCTATCTGGGGGCGCACTGGATCTCGGATACCGTCGGCGGGCTTATGGTCGGGGCCGGTGTTGCCGTGATCCTGTGGGCCCCGTTCGCGTACCGCCTGTACAAGGAGCAACGGCTGCCGCACCGGCCGATCTGGCGCCCACGCACGGCTGAGGCTCCGCTACCGTAATCCCATGATGCCCGCCGCGAACGTGCTCGCCTTCACCATCGCTGCAGCGGTGCTGATCGCGATCCCGGGCCCGAGCGTGCTGTTCGTGATCGGGCGCGCACTCACCCTCGGTCGGGCGGGAGCCCTGCTGAGCGTGCTCGGCAACGCGCTCGGTGTCTTCGTGCAGGTGGTGGGCATCGCCGCTGGGCTCGGCACGCTCATCCAGGAGTCGATCGTGCTGTTCACGGTCGTGAAGTTCGCGGGGGCGGCGTTCCTGGTCTACCTGGGCGTCCAGGCCATCCGCCATCGCAAGCGAGTCGTCGTGACGGATGCCGCGGGCCGCAAGCGCGGAGCCTGGCGCGTGCTGCGCGAGAGCTTCATCGTGGGCATCGCGAACCCGAAGTCGATCGTGTTCTTCATCGCCGTGCTGCCGCAGTTCGTCGCGCCGGAGGCCGGTGCCGTTCCGCTGCAGATGATCCTGCTCGGCGTGATCTTCCTCGGCATCGCCCTGGTCTTCGACAGCGTGTGGGCGCTCGCCGCCGGTACTGCACGCAACTGGTTCGCCCGCTCACCGGAGCGCATCTCCACGGTCAGCGCGACCGGCGGCGTGGCAATGATCGGCCTCGGCGGCGTGCTCGCCTTCACGGGGGCGAAGCACTGACTCTGCCCTGAGCCGAATCGCTGGCGCGCACGGGGTCGGTGCGGTTGGCTGGGGGCATGGCACGCATCCTGGTTCTCGGTGGCACGGCATGGCTCGGTTCAGAGATCGCGCGGGTGGCGAGCGCCCTCGGGCACGAGGTCACCTGCCTCGCCCGCGGCGAAGCCGGTGCCGTGCCGCCCGGTGCGACGCTCGTTAGGGCCGACCGTGAGCAGCCGGGCGCGTACGACGCCCTCGAGGGCGAGTGGGATGACGTGATCGAGGTGTCCTGGCAGCCGCGGTTCGTGGGTGGAGCCCTGGATGCGCTCGGCGCGCGGGCCGCGCACTGGACGTATGTGTCATCCATCTCCGCCTACGCCGACGACGCGACCCCGGGCCAGGACGAGGATGCGCCCCTACTCGAGTCCCTCACGGAGCCCACGGCGACGCCCGCCGACTACGGACGCGCCAAGGTCGCCTGCGAGCGGATGTCGCGAGCCGCAGTCGAGGGCCGCCTGCTGGTGAGCCGCCCCGGACTGATCGCGGGGCCGGGTGATCGCTCCGACCGTTTCGGTTACTGGGTCTCGAGGTTCGCCCTCGCGGACGATGGCCCCGTGCTCGTGCCCCTCGCCCCCGACCAGGCGAGCCAGGTGATCGACGTGCGCGACGTGGCCGAGTGGGTGGTGAACGCCGGCGAGCGCGGCGTTACCGGAACCCTCAACACGGTCGGTACCGTGCACTCGCTCGACGGCGTGATCGCGCGGGCCGCAGAGGCTGCCGGGTTCCGTGGTCGGCTGGTCAGCGCGCCCGAGAGCTGGCTCGCCGAGCACGGCGTCGACTACTGGACGGGCGAGCGTGCCCTGCCGCTGTGGCTGCCCGGTGGCGGCGACTACGAGGGGCACGGCCGCCGCTCCAATCAGCGGTATGTCGCCGCCGGTGGCCGCCTGCGCGACCTCGATGCGATGCTGGCCGACACGCTCGCCGATGAACGGGAGCGTGGGCTCGACCGCACGCGCAAGGCAGGACTCAGCCGCACCGACGAACTCGCCCTGATCGAGGAGTTCGAGACCGCTAGCCCTGGTTGATCAGGGCCAGCACGGCCTGCGTGATCTGGTAGCGCACGCCAGAATCCTTGGTCTCCGAGGTGCCGTCGCCCGGTTGTCCGCCGTAGTCGCCGAACTGGGCGTGATTGGCACCCGGAATTTCGACGAAGGTGGCGTCCTGGGGGAGCAGGTGCTTGGCATCCGCGATCTTCGCGGGCGTGCTGAGGCCGTCTTTGCTGCCGGAGATGCTTACCACCGCAAGCCCGGTCGACGAGAGGTCGGTCGAGCAGTAGGAGCCGAACAGTGCGAGCCCCGCCACGCGTCCGTCGGTGGCGTAGAGGCAGGCGCGCACCCCGCCGAGCGAATGCCCGCCCACGAACCAGCGGTCGACGTTGGGCGCGAGATCTTCGAAGGTGGAGAGCGGCCGGTAGTCGAGAATGGCGAAGTTGAGGATCGGCCGCGCGATCACGACTGTCACGCCGGCTTCGGCCAGGCCGCTGAGCTTCGCCGCGTACGCCTCGGCGGCCACGTGGGCACCGGGCAGGAACACGAGGCCGTCACCGGTACCACTCTTGGGCGTGAGCACAATGCCGTCGAGCGTCTCGGTGTAGGTGAACGACGTGTCGCTCTTCGCCGTCTCGAGCGGGCCAGTCTCGGCCGGGTAGGGCAGGCTCGCGTAGACCAGGAACGCGGTGATTCCGAGGAGCAGTGTCCCGAGGAGCAGGAGCACGATGGGCTTGGCGACTCCTCGAGATTTCATGGCCCCATTGTGGCGGGATTCAGCCTCCGCGTCGATCTCCCAGTGCAGGGTTAGTCGACGAACGCGATCGCGTCGATCTCCACGAGCATCTCCTCGCGCGGCAGTCCGGTGAATACCGTCGTGCGGGTGGGGTAAATGCCGCTCGGAATGTGCTCCGCGATGAAAGCCGCGTAGGCCTCGTTCATGGCCGCGAAGTCGTCCTGGGTGGTGAGGAAGACGCGCAGGGCCGCCACATCCTCGAAGGTGGCTCCACCGGCCTCGACGATCGCCCGCACGTTCTCGAGTGTGCGGGTGGTCTGCACCGCGACATCCCCGATGCCCACGTACTCGTTGGTGGCGGGGTCGACCGCGCCCTGGCCGCTCACCGTGAGCAGCGGACCCTTGCGGATGCCCTGCGAGAACACGAAGGCGGGCGCCGGTGCGTTCGCGGTCGAGATGGTGGTCTTGTCGGACATTGTGCTCCTCGGCTGGATACCCTGAACGGTGGCGCCCTCGGTGCCACCACCCAGACTACGGAGGATCGCGTGGCGCAACTCGTGCTCGGGCCGGAGTTCAAGTCGCTGCCCCCGAGGGCGTGGGGCATGACGGCGGACGATTTTCTCGCGACCGGCCCCACGCTCGACGAGTTCCAGACTCCGCTGCTGGCCCTGGATGCCGCGGCACTGACCCACAACGAGCAGTCGATGGCGGGCTGGTTGCGCGAGCGCGGGATAGAAATCGCGCCGCATGGCAAGACCACGATGGCGCCCCAGCTCTGGCAGCGGCTGCTGGACGCGGGGGCGTGGGGCATCACGCTGGCGACCGCGTGGCAGGTGCAGCTGGCGCGGTCGTTCGGCATCCGTCGCATCCTGCTCGCGAATGAACTCGTCGACCCGGTCGCCCTGCGCTGGCTCGCCGCCGCACTGGCCGACCCCGACTTCACCTTCGCGTGCTGGGCGGATGGCGTAGAGACCGTGGCGGCGATGGAGTCCGCCCTGGCCGGACTCGAGCTTGCGCGGCCGGTCGACGTGATTGTTGAGCTCGGCGGCGCGGGCGGGCGCACCGGAGCACGCTCCGTGGAGGTTGGGCTTGCGGTGGCATCCGCTGTGCGCGCCTCGCCGGTGCTGCGGCTGGTCGGAGTGGGCGGCTATGAGGGTTCGCTCGGCCATGACCGCTCCCCGGCGGCGATCGCGGCCGTGAGCGACTACCTCGACTCAATCGTTGAAATTGTCGACCTGATCGACTGGGGCGCGCTGGTGCCGATCGCGACTGCGGGCGGCAGTGCGTACTTCGAGCTGGTGGCTGAGCGGCTTACGCCACTGCTCGGGCGAGCCACGGTCGTGCTGCGTTCCGGCGCGTACCAGGTGCACGACGACGGCTTCTACGACGGCATCTCCCCGTTCGCCGGCGGGCCAAACCAGCTGCGAGCGGCGATGCACGCGTGGGCGCGGGTGATCTCCCGGCCCGAGCCTGGCCTTGCCCTGCTCGACGCCGGCAAGCGCGACGTGCCGTTCGACGAGGGGCTTCCGCGACCGCAACTGGTGCGCGGGCGGGGCCCAATCGAGGCGACCATCGAGAAGGTCAACGACCAGCATTCCTACCTTCGGATAGCGGATGCCACCGAGCTGCCGCTCGGCTCCGTGCTGCGCCTGGGGCTCTCGCACCCGTGCACGGCGTTCGACAAGTGGAGGCTCATCCCGGTGCTCGACGACGCGGATGCCGCGAACCCGACCGTCGTCGATCTCGTGCGCACCTGGTTCTGATGCTGGGCGCGGCGTACCGCCGAGCTACTGCAGCCCGCGAGCGATCTCCTCGACCCGGTCCTTGGCGTCCTTCAGCCCGAGTCCGGTGAACTGGCGGTAGGCCTTGATCGCGGCGATCAACTGGCCAGCGCGGATGGCGTCGGTCACAGCATCCGGAATCACCTCGCCGTCGGCGGCAGCGCCGAGCTGGCCGATGCCGAGGTGCTTGTACAGGTTGTCGATGAGGGTCTTCTGGCGTGCGACCTCCGCCTGGAGGGTCGCGAACGCCTGGTCGTCTACAGGCACGAATGGCCTCCGTTCACTGGGTCTCTTGCGAACCTAGCGAACGAAGGCCATGCGTGCCTAAACAGGTCTGACTCGTGCGGCGCTACTTCTTGTCGAAGACTTCGCCCTCCATGGCGTCGTAGCCTTCGGCCTGCGGGTCGCCGTGCTGGCCGCCGCTGAGCGCGTACTCCTCCTCCGGCGAGAGCACGAGCTTCTTGCGTCCGAAGACGGCGAACAGGATCAGCATCACCACGTAGACGATGGCGATCGCGGCAATCGCGGGCAGGAACGGTGGGTTGAGCAGGAATCCGATGAACGCCGCCGCCGCGATGATGCCGGCGATAACCGCACCAGGGATGCCCACCGGGCTGAGGTACGGCCGCTTCACATTCGGGAACTTCCTGCGCAGGATGACGAACGAGACCATCTGCAGCAGGTAGGAGATGACCGCGCCCCAGACCGCGATGTTCAGCACGATCGCGCCGCTGGTACCCGCCGCGCCACCCGTCAGGTCGACGACTGCGAGAGCGATGAAGCCGATGACGGCTCCGACCACGAGGGCGACCCACGGCGTCTGCCGGGCACCGGTGAGCGAGAGCGCCTTCGGGTAGTAGCCCGCGCGGCTGAGCGAGTACATGTTGCGCCCGTAGGCGAACATGATGCCCTGCAGCGATGCGAGCAACCCGATGAGGGCGAACGCAGAAAGCACGGCCGCGAGGCCCTCCGGCAGGATCGCCCTGAAGCCGTCGAGCAGTGGCTCCCCAGACGTCGAGAGCGCGGTTGAGCCGGTCACGCCCGGGTTGAGTACCAGGATCACTGCGCCACAGATCACGAGGGTGATCATGCCCACGATGCCGGCCTTCGGGATGTCCTTCGACGGGTCAAGGGATTCCTCGGCGGCAAGCGGCAGCTCCTCGATTCCGAGGAAGAACCACATGGCGAACGGCAACACGAGCAGGATCGGCTGCAGGCCGTGCGGCAGGAAGGCGGAGGCGCCAGCATCCGGAGCAACATCGAACAGCTTGTCGACGCTGAACGCACCGGAGAACAGGGCGATCGCCGCGAACACCGCGAGGATCGCGATCGAGATGAACGAGACAACAACAGCGAACTTGAACGAGATCGCCGCGCCCGCCGTGTTCAGGGCGATGAAGACGATGTAGAGGATGATCCACCACAGCCAGGTCGGCAGTGAGAAGTGGAAGAGGGAGTCGGTGATGCCGTTCGCGTACCCGGCCGAGAAGTAGACGATGACCGCCGTGGTTGCGACGTACTCGATGGTCTCCGCCAGGCCGGTGATGAAGCCGCCCCACGGTCCCATCGCCGCGCGAGCGAAGGAGTATGCGCCGCCGGTGTGCGGCAGCGCGGCCGACATCTCACCGATCGAGAACAGCATTCCGAAGTACATGACCACGACGATCACGAAGGCGATCACCATGCCGCCCCAGCCCGCGGTCGCAAGCCCGAAGTTCCAGCCGGAGAAGTCGCCCGAGATGACGGCGGCGATTCCGAGACCCCACAGGCCGAGCACCCCAGCGCTGCGCTTGAGGCTCCGTTTTTCGAAGTAGCCGGCCTCGGCTTTGGTGTAGGTGACGCCGGACACGCTTGTGCCCTGTTTCTCAGCCATTCGTCCTCCAGAAAGCGATACTCGGGCGCGGGCTCCATTGCCCACGGAATTGCCACAACTGTGGCGTCTATTGGTACCCCGTGTCTACCTTTGGATGTTAAAAGCTCGTTACATCCGCCGGGCCGTCGCGAGCCCTGCTGTGGTGTAATGGTCGGAAAGACGGTCTGGACGAGGAGCGGCAATGGCAACGACGAAGACTCCGCCCCGGTCGGGCAACCTCACCATCGATGAGCTCACCGGGCTCGTCGCGGCCAAAGAGGTCGACACGGTGATCATTGCCTTCACCGACATGCAGGGCCGTCTCGTCGGCAAGCGGGCATCCGCTCGCCTCTTCCTGGAGGAGCTCGCCGAGCACGGCGCGGAGTGCTGCAACTACCTGCTCGCGGTCGACGTGGAGATGAACACGGTCGATGGTTACAAGATCTCGTCGTGGGAGACGGGCTATGGCGACATGGCCATGATTCCGGACCTCGACACCCTGCGCATCATCCCGTGGCTGGCTGGCACCGCCATGGTCACCGCCGATCTCACCTGGCTCGACGAGACCCCGGTGGCACCCGACCCGCGCCAGGTGCTCAAGCGGCAGATCGCGCGGCTCGCCGAGAAGGGACTCACCCCGTTTGTCGGCACCGAGCTCGAGTTCATCGTCTTCGAGGACTCGTATCGGGATGCCTGGAAGAAGAAGTACACCGACCTCTACCCGGCCAGTGACTACAACATCGATTACGCGCTGCTGGCGAGCAGTCGCATGGAGCCGCTGCTGCGGGACATCCGCAATGGCATGGACGGTGCCGGCATGTACTGCGAGGGCGTGAAGGGCGAGTGCAACCTCGGCCAGCAGGAGATCGCGTTCCGGTACACCGATGCGCTGGCCACCTGCGACAACCACTCGATCTACAAGAACGGTGCGAAGGAGATCGCCGACCAGCACGGCAAGTCGCTCACCTTCATGGCCAAGTACAACGAGCGAGAGGGCAACTCCTGCCACATTCACCTCTCGGTGGTCGGCAAGGATGGCGACCCGGTGATGGCGGACAAGAACGGCAAATACGGCTTCTCCAAACTCATGGAGCACTGGATCGCCGGCCAGCTGAAGACCATGCGCGAGATGGCGCTGTTCTTCGCCCCCAACATCAACTCGTACAAGCGCTACGTCGAGGGCAGCTTCGCCCCGACCGCGGTGGCCTGGGGGCTCGACAACCGCACCTGCGCCCTGCGAGTGGTTGGCCACGGCCGTTCGCTGCGAGTCGAGAACCGCGTGCCCGGCGGCGACGTGAACCAGTACCTCGCCGTCTCCGCCCTCATCGCGGGCGGCCTCTACGGCATCGAGCACGAGCTGGAGCTCGAGCCGATCTTCGAGGGCAACGCGTACGTCTCCGACGCACCGCGGGTGCCGGCTTCACTGCGCGAGGCGGCCGCGCTGTTCGGCGCCTCCGAGATCGCGAAGGAAGCATTCGGAGCGGATGTCGTGGAGCACTACCTGAACAACGCGCGCATCGAGCAGGCGGCCTACGACGCCGCCATCACGGACTGGGAGCGGGTGCGCGGTTTTGAGCGCTTCTGATTTCGAGACGCGTGCTCCTGCGTCGCGCGCTCCTCAATCACCGGTGAGGCCGTTGATCGGCCTCACCACCTATCTGGAGCAGGCCCAGACCGGAGTCTGGGATGTGCAGGCGTCGTTCCTGCCCAAGGTCTACTTCGAGGCGGTGACGAAGGCGGGCGGCATCGCCATCCTGCTGCCGCCGCAGCCGGTCGACGCGGAGATCGCCGCCCAGGTGCTCGACGGTCTCGACGGCCTGATCATCACCGGTGGCAAAGATGTCGACCCGGCCCGCTACGGCCAGGATCCACACCCGGAGACGGACTCCCCACGCCGCGACCGCGACGCCTGGGAAGACGCACTACTTGCCGTCGCGATCGAGAAGGAGCTGCCGTTCCTCGGCATCTGCCGCGGCGCCCAGGTGCTCAACGTCGCCCTCGGCGGCACCCTGTTCCAACACCTGCCCGACGTGCTCGGCACCAATCGCTACGGGCTCGGTGAGGGCAACTTCGCCGTGAACGAGGTGGCCGTCGACGGCGGCACCACGTTGGCGGGCGTGCTCGGTGACACGGCACCGATTGACGTGAAGTCGTACCATCACCAGGCCATCGATCGGGTGGGCGACGGGCTCGTCGTGACCGCGCGGTCCGATGACGGCACGGTGCAGGCCGTGGAGCTGCCGACCGTGCCATTCGGGGTGGCCGTGCAGTGGCATCCGGAGCAGGACCCAGAAGACATTCGCCTCTTCGAGGGACTCGTGGATGCCGCGAGAAAGTACCGCAATGCCTAGCACCACGCTGATCAACCCGGCCGACGAGACGGTGCTGCGCACCGTCGAGCACACGACACTCGCCGGCGTGGACGACGCGGTGGCGCACGCCGTGTCTGCCCAGCGAGCGTGGGCCGCGCTGCCACCAGCGGCACGGGCCGGCGCCCTGCGCGACTTCGCCACGGTGGTCGGCGACCACATCGAGGAGCTCGCGCTGCTCGAGGTCGCGAACTCCGGGCATCCGATCTCGCAGGCCCGTTGGGAGGCGGGGCACGTGCGCGACGTGCTCAACTACTACGCCGCCGCACCTGAGCGGATGATCGGCAAGCAGATCCCGGTGGCCGGTGGTCTCGACGTGACCTTCCTCGAGCCGCTCGGGGTCGTGGGCGTCATCGTGCCGTGGAACTTCCCGATGACCATCGCGAGTTGGGGGTTCGCTCCTGCGCTGGCGGCGGGCAATGCCGTGGTGCTCAAACCGGCCGAATGGACTCCGCTCACCGCCATCCGGCTCGGTGAACTCGCGCTCGAGGCAGGACTGCCGCCCGGACTCTTCCAGGTGCTGCCGGGCAAGGGATCGGTCGTGGGCGAGCGGTTCGTCAGTAACGAGAGCGTGCGCAAGGTCGTGTTCACCGGGTCCACCGAGGTGGGCAAACAGGTCATGGCCGGATGCGCCGCGCAGGTGAAGGCGGTGACACTCGAGCTCGGCGGCAAGAGCGCGAACGTGGTGTTCGCCGACGCCGACCTCGAGAAGGCGGCATCCACTGC
>JBDUEC010000031.1:0-14952 GCA_040002655.1 Rhodoglobus sp.
GCGCCGAGCAGGATGAACACGCCGCGCAGCACGAGCGCGATGATGATGCCCACCATCAGCACCTCCTGCTGGTACTTCCTGGGCACCGAGAACTTGGTCATGATGATGACGAAGACGAACAGGTTGTCGATCGACAGGCTGTATTCGGTGACCCACCCGGCGATGAATTCCCCGGCGTGGTTCAGATCGCCGAGCAGGTACATGAGCAGGGCGAAGACCAGGGCGAGCCCCACGTACAGGCCGACCCAGAGCGCAGACTCGCGCGTGCTCGGGATGTGCGGTCGCCGGTAGGCGAGCACGAGGTCCGCGGCGAGGATGAGCAGCAGCACGGCGAGAGACGTGACCTCGAACCAGGCGGGCAGTGCGATTTCCATGAGATTCCATTCGGGGGCGTGACTGGGCCCGAAAGTCTCTCCCGCATCCACCTGCTGTTACCTACACAGTCAACCGGACGCCGCTGCCCCGGAGCCGCGGTGGCGGGGCTCGTACTGACGGGTACAGCGAGGTGGGATACTCCCCTTCGCGACGCCCAGCTTACAGGCCATGGCCCGGGGATTGGGTCCCGAGTATGGTCGAGGCATGAATGACGATGAGCTCCGCACCCTCGCCCGCAAGCGCCTCAAGGCGCGCTCCGACTTCAAGGGCTTCCTGCTGATCTGGCTCGGCGTAACCGTGATCCTGATCGTGGTCTGGGCGGTGACCAATCCCGGTGGCTACTTCTGGCCGGGGTGGGCGATCGGCGGCATGGCGATCGCCGCGTTCTTCATCGGAATCGACGCCTACGGCCCCGGGCGCGGGATCGTGACAGAGGAAGCCGTCGATGCCGAGGTACGAAAGATCACCAAGCAGCCGCCCGCCGGCAGCTGACCTCAGTCGCGGCGGTGCGCGCCGTGCCCGGCAGCGTCCTGACCGGGGTCTTCCTCGGCGTCGACCTCTGCCCGGTGCCTGCCGAGCTCATCGATCAGCAGCCCGCGCATTGCGGGGTAGAGGTCGCGTGCGGCCGGACGGTTGCCGGGCTCCCGCGCGGTCATCGACGCGAGCAGCACACGCCAGCCCGCGGGGATGGACTCCGGGATACCGGGGCCGAGCACCAGCCTCGCCACAGCGGATTCGACCGGCTCGCCCTCGAATGCCAGCGCCCCGGTGAGACATTCGAGCAGTACGAGACCGAGGCTGTAGATGTCGCTCGCGGTGCCGACCGGCTCGCCCGCGACCTGCTCGGGGCTGAGGTAGGCGGCGGTGCCGAACGCGCTCGGGGAGTCGCTCGGGGCAGCGACGCTCGAGCCGGCCAGGGTCGCGATGCCGAAGTCGGCGAGCTTGACCCGCGGGCGCATCTCGTCGTCGCTGTAGCTGACCACGAGCAGGTTCGCCGGCTTGATGTCGCGATGGACCACGCCGCGCTCGTGGATATAGTCGAGCGCCTCCGCCGTGTCCATGCCGAAGTAGGCGACCTCGCGCGGCGAGAGCGCGCCGCCCTCGAGGCGGCGGGCGAGGTCCAGGCCCTCGACGAGTTCCATGACCAGGTAGATGTACTCGGTGCCCGACACGGTGCGCTCGACCCCGGCGTCGAGCAGGGTCACCAGACCGTGGTGGTTGAGGCCGGCGAGGAAGTTGACCTCGTCCTCCTGCTTGGGGGCGCCATCCGTGCCGGACGGCACTGCGCGCAGCACCTTCACGGCTACCTCGCGACCGAGCCGTTCATCCGTGGCGCGGAACACGGCACCCATGCCGCCCGCGGCGAGCCGTTCGCCGAGTCGGTAGCGACCACGGAGAACCGCGGTCGCCTCGTCGTCTATTGGGCGCTGCTGCGTCGCCGAGTGTTCTGCCGTCGAGTCCATGCTGTGTCCCCCGCGGTATGTGGTTCCTGATGCAATCACTATTCTCTTCGGAACGAAGGGCATCTGCGGATTGTGACGCGGGGCTTGCGCGGCAGCCGATCACGTGGCATTGACCCGCGTGAACTTGAGAGAATGGCGGAATGTCATACGTCGTCGATTTCACCACCGTGTCTACGGTCGGCCTCGAGTCCTCGCCGGTTGCCGATGCGCTCGCAGGGCTCCGCGCCAACGAGGCCAGGTACTTCTTCAACAAGTACGACCACGTGTTCACCGTCGAGGCGGCGGCGGACAGTCGGGAGACCCTCGACTACGTGAGCAACATCCTGAAGCAGGAGCGCGGCATCGAGTTCGCGGCCAAAGCCCTGGAGACCTCGCGCCTTCAGGTGGAGGGCATCGACTGGACCTACGTCTTCTACGAGGATGGCTTGGCCGTCAACGTGCTCTACACGCTCGATAACGCGGGAAAGCGCGCCGTGGGCTTCAAGCTCTCCGAGGGGATGGATGTCCCTGCCGAGCTCGCCGAGAAGTTCAAGTTCGCGCGCCAGAAATCCAAGCTCGCCGGAACCATTCGCGGATCGTTCTTCGTGATCAAGGGCGAGTACTGAGGGACGTACTCGCCCGCTCAGCCCCCGCGGTTCTCCGCGATCGCTCGCCGCACGAGGTCGCGAAGAGAGCCGTCGTCGATTGGCGAGTCTTCGGAGAAGTCGATGGCCCTCACCGAAATGCCCTCGAGCCGCGAGTTGAACAGGTTCGTCGGGTCATCGACGGCTGCGCCCTTCGGAAATGTCAACCGCACGGCGCTCTTCAGAAGGTCGGCCATGCAGATGTTGCCCTCCAGCATCCAGGTCGCGACCCCCTCGGGCTTCGAGGGCTTTCGCCATTTGATCTCTTCCACGATGCCCGGGTCCGCGCTCGTGATAACGCGACGCAGTTCGGCAAGCGTGGCAGCCCGCCATCCGCCGACCATGGCGATGATCGCGTCGATTTCTTCCGATGCGGAGAGTTCGCTCATGCATCCATTGTGGCCCGCGCCGGGCATCGACGGCCCACGCGAAGATAGACAAAACCCCCGGGTTTTACCGGGGGTTTCAGGTTGGTGACCCCAGCGGGATTCGAACCCGCGTTACCGCCGTGAGAGGGCGGCGTACTAGGCCTCTATACGATGGGGCCGTCACGACAACTACACGAGTATGCCACACCCCGCGGGGGCTCACCAACCGGGGAGGGTCAGAGCGCGGGTGACAGGATGTGCAGCGCGCCCGGCACCACCTCGATGTCGACGGGCAGCGGGGCGATGCGTTCGCCGTCGGCGTAGGCGACCGCGACATCCGATTCGAGGCGGATCTTCTTCGCCCGGGTGATCGTGACCCTGCGGTCGGTGATGTGGGTGCCCTTGAACACCCGCGGGAAGATCCGGATGAACTCGATGCGGCTGAGCGGGGCGACCACCAGCACGTCGAGCAGCCCGTCATCCACGAGCGCGTCCGGCGTCACCTTCATGCCACCACCCAGGGACACGTTGTTGCCCACGGAGACGAGCATCGCGCGGGTCTCCTGCGCAACACCGTCGAGCACGATGCGGTACGGGATCGGCTTGAGGCCGACGAGCTCGAGGCCGAGCGCGATCGTGTAGCGGCTCGCACCCTTGGGATGCCGCATCCGGTTCGCGCGTTCGTTCACCACCGAGTCGAACCCGGCCGACAAGATGCAGGCAAACCACCGGGACGCCCGGTCGCCCGACTCGTCGGTGTAGCCGATCCGTCCGGCGTCGATCACCCGCGCGGGCCGCTCGAGCGCTTCGATGAGCAGTTCGATGGCTGCCTCGGTGTTCTCGTGCGGAATGCCCAGGCCGCGGGCCATGTCGTTGCCCGTGCCAGACGGCACGATGCCGAGCGGCACCTTCGTGCCCGCGACGATGTTGGTGCCGAGGTTGACCATTCCGTCACCACCGACCACCACGAGCGCGTCGGGTTTGGCAGCGACCGCCTTGCGTCCGGCGGCGAGCAGCTGCTCGAAGTCGGGTTCCTGCAGGCTGGTCACGTCGTGCCCGAGGGCTCGCAGAGTGGCAACGACGGCCGGTCCCACGTCTTTGCTCTTGCCGAAAGATGCTGTCGGGTTGATGGCGACGACTATGCGCTTCGACTTCGCTGGCATCCGCCCAGTATGGCGGCAAACCGGCGCGGTCTACTCCCCCAGTTCCGGCGGCAGGCTACTTGCCGTTGTCGGCGAGGATCTGGTCGATGTCGATGCGCTTGAGTAGGGCGGACCAGTCGATCTGGCGGGCGACCTCGGCCACATCCTCGTCTGCGAAGGCCTTGCCGTTGCGATGCACGACCACGCCCATCGGCACGAGCTGGTTCAGCTTGGCGAGCACGGCGTCGTCAACGGCCTCGCTGTCGAAGTCGGCTCCGACCTCTGCGAAGTAGTCCGCTGACACGGTGTACGGCACGATTCCGATCTCGACCTGGCTCATGCCCCCACGCTACGCCCCCAACTTCAGCCGGCGCAGCAACTGGGCGTTCAGCGCGACCACGATCGTCGAGACCGACATGAAGATCGCGGCGAGCGCCGGTGGCAGCAGGATGCCGGCGCCGAACAACACGCCCGCGGCCAAGGGAATGCCAATCGCGTTGTACCCGGTCGCCCAGAACAGGTTCTGCAGCTCCTTGCGCCAGGTCGCCCTGCTGAGCGTCAGGATGCCGTTCACAGCGCGCGGATCGCTGGTCGCCAGCACGATGCCGGCCGACTCGATCGCCACGTCCGTGCCCGCGCCGATCGCGATGCCGACATCCGCCCGGGTGAGGGCCGGCGCGTCGTTGACGCCGTCGCCGACCATCGCTACTTTGCTTCCGTCGGCCTGGAGCTTTGCCACCACGTCAGCCTTCTGGCCGGGCAGTACCTCGGCGAACACCTCGTCGATGCCGAGCTTGCCGGCCACCCAATGGCCCACCTCGTCGGAGTCGCCCGTGAGCATCGCCACCCGCACGCCGCGCTTCTTCAGCGTGGCGACCGCCTCGGCCGACTCCGGCCGGATCACGTCGGCGAGCGCAACGAGCCCGATCACGGCATCGCCGTCGACGACGAACACCACCGTCTTGCCCTCAGCGGAATGCTCCCGATTCGCGAGCACCAACTCGGCGCCGACCACTATCCCGCGCTCGGTGACCACTCTCGGGCTGGCAACGGTGATCTCCCGACCCTCGACCACGGCCTTGGCCCCGCGACCGGCGAGCGACTCGAACTTCGACGCCCGCAGCTTCTTGCCGGTGTTCGCAGCCACAATCGCGCGAGCGATCGGATGCTCCGACTTCGCCTCCACGGCTGCAGCACGTGCGAGCACGTCCTCAGCCGTCGACCCCGCGACCGGAACGACGGCGACCACACCCTGGCGCCCCTCGGTGAGCGTGCCGGTCTTGTCGAACAGCACGACGTCGATCGACCGGGCATCCTCCAGGGCGATGCGGCTCTTCACGAGGATGCCGCGCTTCGCCCCCAGGGCGGTGGAGATCGCCGACACCAGCGGGATCGCCAGGCCGAGGGCGTGCGGGCAGGCGATCACGAGCACGCTGACCACACGTTCGAGCACGAAGGCCGGGTCGTCCGGTTTGATCAGCCACCACACCGCGAGCGTGATGATCGCAGCGCCGAGGGCAACGTAGAACAGCAGTGCGGCCGCGCGGTCTGCGAGAAGTTGGGCGCTTGACTTGCTCGACTGGGCATCCGCTACCAGCTTCATGATTCCGGCAAGCGCGGTGTCTCCCCCGGTCTTCGTGACCCGCACCGTGAGCGCGCCCGAGCCGTTGATGCTTCCGGCGATGACGGATGCCCCCACCGCTTTGTCGACGGCGACAGACTCCCCGGTCAGCAGCGCTTCATCCACGTCGGACGACCCATCCACGACCTCGCCGTCTGCCGGTATCGCCGCCCCGGGCCGCACGAGCACGTGGTCGCCGACCGCGAGACTGGACACCGCCACCGTCATCTCGTGGTCGCCGTGCAGCATGACCGCCTCGTCGGGCAGCAGCTTCGCGAGCTCACCCAGCGCGTCCTGCGCGCCCATCACGGCCGACATCTCGATCCAGTGCCCGAGCAGCATGATCGTGACCAGGGTGGCGAGCTCCCACCAGAAGTCCATGCCGGGAAGGCCGAGCGTGACCGCGAGGGAGTAGCCGAATGCCACCACGATCGCGAGGGAGATGAGGGTCATCATGCCCGGCTGGCGGCCGCGCAGTTCACTCACGGCGCCCTTCAGGAACACGAGCCCACCGTAGAAGAAGATCACCAGGCCGAAGGCAGCCGGAATGAACTGGCTGCCGGGGAACCGCGGGCCAGACAGCCCGAGGATGTTCTGCAGGCCCTCCGAGAACACCAGCGTCGGGATCGTGAGCGCCAGGCTCAGCCAGAACTTGCGCCTGAACTGTGCGGGGTCGTGCGCGGAGTGGTCCATACCGCCGTGATCCATGCCGCCGTGGCCCGCGTGGGCGTCGTGACCCGTCGCGCTGTGGTCCATCGTCGAGTGGTCCATCGCGGCGTGGTCCATTGCCGAGTGATCGTGCTTGGTCTCGACAGGCTGGACCTGCGGGTTGTGGTGGTGTTCCATCGTCATTCGCCCCTGTTGTTGTTGAGTTCGTAAACCTTGAGCAGCTCATCGACGGCGAGCTCCTGCTCGTCGCCGCCCGCCGCGAACATGTCGGTTACGTGCGTGCGCAGGTGGTTCTCCACCAGCAGCTTGTTGAGGCTGCGCAGCGACTTCTGGATGGCCAGGGACTGCGTGATGATGTCCATGCAGTACTCCTCGTTGTCGATCATCTTCTCGAGGCCGCGCATCTGCCCCTCGAGAATCTTCGATCGGTGCAGCGCACGCTTTTTGATGTCCGCGATCATCGGTCCATAATACCCCCAGGGGGTATTCGCGCAACTCGGCGGATTTAGGCTTGCAGCATGAAGGTTACGAAACTCGAACATGCCTGCCTCGTCGTCACCGAGGGCGAAGACACCCTGATCATCGATCCGGGGTCATTCACGACTCCGGTGGGCGACGTCACGGGAGTGGTCGCCGTTGTCATCACCCACGAACACGCCGACCACTGGACCACCGACCAGCTCGAGCGCATCCAACAGAACAACCCGAAGGTGCGGTTTCTCGGGCCCGCCGGCGTTGTTGCGGCGGCAACCGGCTTCACCATCGAATCGGTCACTGGTGGCGACAGCCGCGACATCGGACCCTTCCACCTGGACTTCTACGGTGAGAAGCACGCCGTGATTCACCCCTCGATCCCGATCGTCGACAACGTGGGAGTCATGGTCAACGGCGCCCTGTACTACGGCGGCGACAGCTTCACGATCCCGCCGGTGCCGGTGGACACGCTCGCAGTGCCGATCGGCGCCCCGTGGCTGAAGGTCAGCGAGGCGATTGACTACACGGCGGCCATCAGCCCGAAGAAGTCGTTCCCCACCCACGAGATGGTGCTCTCCGTGATCGGCAAGAGCATGGTGAACGCGCGCATCGAAGCGGTGACCACTCAGAACGGTGGGGAGTTCTTCCCGCTCGAGCCCGGAGAGTCGATCGACATCTAGTCGGACAACTGGCGCAGGTACGGCGTGGCGTCGGCGGCGCGCAGGCCGTCAACCGTGCCGCGGTAGGTGACGCTGCCGTGCTCGAGAACGATCACGTCCCCGGCCAGTGCCCGGACATCCGCCAGGCTGTGCGTCACGAGAACCGTCGGTCCCGCGAAGTCAGCGAGGTGGCCCGACAGGTCGGCGCGCACGCCCTCGCGCACTTCGGCATCGAGCGCCGCGAGCGGTTCGTCGAGCAGCAGCACGTCGGGTTCCACCGCGAGCGCCCGCGCGAGGGCAACCCGCTGCGCCTGGCCGCCAGACACCTGGGACGGCCGGCGCTTCGCCAACTCCGCAATGCCGAACCGCTCGAGAAGGGTGGCGGCTCGCGCGCCCGCGGCCGCCTTGTCGACGCCGTGCGCCCGCGGCCCGAACGCCACGTTCTGCTCCACCGTGAGGTGCGGGAAGAGCAGGTAGTCCTGGAACACCAGGCCGACTCCGCGGCGCTCGACCGGCAGTTCGTTGAGCGACCGGTCGCCCACCCGCACGTGTCCGTCGAAGTCGATCGCCCCGGCGATGCACGAGAGCGTGGTCGACTTGCCCGCGCCGTTCGGCCCGAGCAGGGCGAGCACCCGACCGGGTGCCACCGCGAGGGCGACGTCGAGCTCGAACCCGGGGCGGGAGAGGCGGATGACCGCGTCCAGTTGGCCGGGCATCAGCCGGTCACCCCCGGCAGCCAGCGATCACGCAGGCCGACCAGTACGGCCACGGCCACCGCCAGCAGCACGAGGGACAGGGCGATCGCGGCATCCGGATCGTGCTGCAGTTCGAGGTAGGTGGTCACCGGCAGGGTCTGCGTGGTCCCAGGGAAGCTGCCGGCGAAGGTGATGGTGGCGCCGAACTCGCCGAGCGACCGGGTGAAGCACAGCAGTGCTCCCGCGCTCACCCCGGGGCCGACCAGCGGCAGTGTGACGCGCCGAAAGGTGTGCCACCGGGAGGCGCCGAGGGTCGCGGCCGCCAGCTCGTACCGGCGATCGGATGCCCGCAGCGCGCCCTCGACAGCCAGCACCAGGAACGGCATGGCCACGAACACCTGGGCGAGGATCACGGCAGCCGGGGTGAAGGGCAACGACACGTGGAACCACGCGTACAAGAACTGGCCGATGATCCCGCGGCGGCCGAGCAGCAGAAGAAGGGCGACGCCGCCGACCACGGGAGGCAGCACGAGCGGCACTGTGATCAGGGCGCGCAGCAGGCGACGCGGCAGCACTGGCCACTCCGCGGATCGCGCGAGCACCGTGGCAAGCGGCACCCCGAGCAGCACACAGATGAGGGTGGCAATGCTCGCGGTTCCGAGCGAGAGCAGCAGTGCCTGCAGCACCTCCGGTCGCGCCACCACCTGCACGATGGAGCCCCAGGGAGCTCGGAGCACCAGAGCCACGAGGGGCAGCACGAGGAACGCCAGCCCGATCGCCGCTGGAATGACGAGGGCCGGCGCGATCCCGCGCTTAGTTGGGCGCACCGAATCCGGCCTTCGCGAGGATCGTCTGGCCGGACTTGCCAAGCACGAAGTCAACGAAGGCCTGCGCCACGGCCGGGTTCTCGGAGGAGGAGAGCGCCGCGATCGGATACTGGTTGACGACCTTCTCCGCACCGGGAACCTCGATGCCGTCGACCTTGTCACCCGCCGACTCGACGTCGGTCTTGTAGACGAGCGCGGCATCCACTTCGCCGAGTTCGACTTTGGTGAGCACGGCCTTGACATCCTGTTCGAGGGTGTCTGGCGCCGCGGTGACTCCCTCCTGCGCGAGCAGCGTGACGGCCGCAGCACCGCACGGCACCTCGGCCGCACACAGGGCGATCGTGAGGTTAGGGTTGGCGAGGTCCGCGAGGCCGGTGACTCCGGCGGGGTTGCCCGTGGGCACAACGAGTTCGAGCGTGTTCGTGACGAAGACGACCGGGTCGGACGCGGTGAGGGCGGCATCCGTCACCGTCTTCATGGTCGCGGGGCTCGCGGCCGCGAAGACGTCGCCGGGTGAGCCTGCCACGATCTGGGTGGCGAGCGCAGACGATCCGCCGAAGTTGAAGCTGACGGTGACACCCGGGTTCTCCTTCTCGAATGCCGTCGCGATGTCCGCGAACGAGTCGGTGAGTGAGGCGGCTGCGTACACCGTGAGGGCCACCGGGTCGGGGGTCGGCGTCTCGGTAGTGGCGGGTTGGGCCGAGCACCCGGCGAGCACCAGGACTGCAGCTACGAGGATGGCGACGCGCTTCACGGCAGTTCGACTCCCACGTTGGTTGCTTTGATGGTTGCCACGGCCAGGCTGCCGGGCTCGAGCTGGAGTTCGTCTGCGGCCTCACGGCTGAGCAGCGACACGACCCGGAATGGTCCGGCCTGGATCTCGACCTGGGCCATGACGGTGTCTCGGGTGACTTTGGTGACGATTCCGGTCAGTCGGTTGCGCGCGGACGCCCTGCCGTGCGGGAATGCGCCCGTGAGCGGCGTCTCGGCAGCAAGCTCCTGCGCCAGAGGGGCCAGTTCGGCCCCGTGCACCTCGAGACGGCCGTTCTCGCCCTTGCTGAGGGTGAGGCGCCCAGCATCCGCCCAGCGCCGAATGGTGTCGTCACTCACGCCGAGCAGGGCGGCAGCCTCCCCTACTTTGAATGTCGTCACGATTCCTCCGCAATTGCCTTGTTTTTAGTCGATTCTAGGCGCGAATGCGGGCGTAGCGAGGCTATCAATGGGAGATGGAAGAATCGCAGGCATGGATGACCAGCGGTTCTCGCGCCAGCTGGTGCTGCCCGGCTTCGGCGCGGAAGCACAGCAGCGTCTCGCCGACGCGCGCGTGCTTGTGGTCGGTGCGGGTGGGCTCGGCAGCGCAGTGATCCCCGCCCTCGCGGCGGCGGGCGTCGGCACGATCGGCATCGTCGACGACGACCGCGTCGAGCTGAGCAACCTGCCGCGCCAGCTCATCCACGGCGAAGCGGATGTCGGCTCCGCCAAGGTGGCGTCCGCGGCCGCGACCGTGGCCGCCCTCAATCCCGCCACAACGGTCGAGCAGTACGAGTTCGCGCTGGACGCTCCCACCGCCATCGCCCTGTTCGCGGACTACGACCTGGTGGTCGACGGCAGCGACAACTTTCCGACCCGCTACCTCGTGAACGACGCGGCCCAGGGCGCTGGCATCCCCATCGTCTGGGGTGCCGTGTCGCAGTACGGCGGCCAGGCCGGGGCCAGCAACGCCCCACACACGCCGGACTACCGAGACCTCTTCCCCGCTCCCCCCACGCCCGGCTCCGTGCTCTCCTGCGAGGTCGGCGGCGTGCTGCCGACCGTCTGCGCCACGATCGGCTCGATCATGGCCACAGAGGTCGTCAAGATCCTCACCGGGGTCGGCACGCCGCTCTACGGCCGGGTCACCGCGATGGATGCCCTGGGCGGCGGTTTCCGTGAGCTCGCCTACCGCCGGTCTGAGGATTCGATCGCCATCGACCCTGCCAACTTCGACTACCGCTCGTTCTGCGGTCTGCCCTCCGAATCGTCGTCGACGACGGCGGCCGAGCTCGCCGCTTCTCTCGAGACGGGTTCGCCTGTGCAGCTGGTCGACGTGCGCGAACCGTGGGAGCACGAGATCGCCGCACTGCCCGGCGCGCTGCTCATTCCGCTCGGACAACTGGAGGCCGGTGGGTCGGGCGGGCTCGCCGCCGACGTGCCGATCGTCGTGTACTGCCACCACGGCATCCGCTCGCAGCGCGCACTGGAGTTGCTACGGGACGCAGGATTCCTGTCCGTTCGGCACTTGGACGGCGGAATCGACGCGTGGGCGCTCACCGTCGATTCGGGCATGGCACGCTACTGAGATGGAGCACAGCACCGTCGACCAGCACGCCGCGACAGTCAGGACCCTGGTCGACCTGCAGCTCGGCTCGGAGTCGGTCCCCCTCGACGACGCCCTGGGCCGCGTCACGGTTGCCGACGTCACCTCCCCGGTCGACCTGCCGCTGTTCCGCAATTCGCAGATGGACGGTTTCGCGGTGCGCGCCGCAGACACCGCGACAACCACCGCACTGCCGATCGCCGGCGAGATCGCGGCACGTGCGGGCAGCCCCGCTGCACTTGAGCCGGGCACCGCGGTGCGAATCATGACCGGCGGCATTGTGCCAGAGGGAGCGGATGCCGTGGTGCCCGTCGAGGACACCATCGTCGCAGGCGACGCGGTCTCCATCCAGCACCCCCGCTCGGCCGGCGAGACGGTGCAGATTCTTCGTCCCCGGCAAGCCGGGGAATACGTGCGCGACCGTGGCAGCGACCTCCGCGCGGGCGGCGTGCTCGTTGCGGCTGGCACGGTGCTGGCCGCGCGCCACCTCGCCGCGATCGCGGCCGCGGGCCTCGCCACGATCACGGTGCGACGGCTGGCGAGGGTGGCCGTGATCACGACCGGCGCCGAACTGATCGCGCCCGGCGCGCAACCGCGGCCAGGCCAGGTCTTCGACGCGAACCAGGTGGCACTGGTCGCACTCGTGCGTTCGACCGGCGCCGTCGTCACCACAGCGCAGCGGGTGCCAGACGACGTCGAGGCGCTGCGCACGGCACTCACCGATTCGGCGGCGGTTTCTGACCTCATCATCACTTCTGGCGGCATCTCGAAAGGCGAGTACGAGGTGGTGCGCGAACTTCTCGCACCGCTGGGTGGGGCAGTCGAGCACCTCGCGATGCAGCCGGGCGGGCCGCAGTTCACGGCCACCTTCAACGGGGCGCCGGTCGTGTCTTTCCCCGGCAACCCGGTGAGCACGCAGGTCTCGTTCGTGGTGTTCCTGCGCGACCTGCTGCTCGACGCGGCGGGGCTGCCGCACCCGCCCCGATCCCGGCTACCGCTCGCGCAGGCCGTGGATTCGGTCGCCGGCAAGCGCCAGTTCCTGCGCGCACGCGTCGTGAATGGCAGAGTGGAACTCGTCTCTGGCCCCGGTTCGCACCTGGTGGTCGGAATGGCGGCCGCCGACCTCCTGGTGGACGTACCCGCAGACACCACCCGGCTGGAAGAGGGCGACACCGTGGAAACCTGGCTCCTGTGAGTGGGCTGTCCCACCTCGACGCGGACGGGCGGGCGCGCATGGTGGATGTTGGCGACAAAGCGGTCACGAAGCGAGTGGCAGTGGCATCCGGCCGGCTGGTGACCCGAGCCGACGTGATCGCGCTGGTGCGCGCCGACGACCTACCCAAGGCCGACGTGCTGGCCACTGCCAGGGTGGCGGCGATCATGGCGGCGAAGAAGACCAGCGAGCTGATTCCCCTGTGCCACCCACTGCCCCTCACCTCCGTGACCGTCGACTTCGAGCTGGGTGACGACTTCATCGACATCCGCGTGACGGCAAAGACCACCGGGCAGACCGGGGTGGAGATGGAGGCGCTCACCGGCATCGCGATCGCCGGCCTCACCCTGCACGACATGGTCAAGGCCGTCGACCCGTGGTGTGTGCTGACGGATGTGCGCCTGGTCGAGAAGACCGGCGGCAAGTCCGCGAACCCGGTCGTGCCGGCCACCGCGGCCGTGGTCGTGGCGTCGACAGCCGGCGCCGCCGGCACTCGTGAAGACACCACCGGCCCCGTGATCGTGGACTGGCTCGCCTCCCGCGGCTACGCCGTCTCGCTCTCGCTGGTCGCCGACGTGGATGTCGCCACCGAACTGGCCGCGGTCGTCGCCGCCTCACCCGCCGTCGTGATCACCACCGGCGGCACGGGCATGAGCCCCACCGACCAGACCCCGGAGGCGACGCGCGGCCTGCTCGTGCGTGACCTGCCCGGCGTGGCGGAGGCGATCCGCGCGCGCGGCCTCGCGGCCACGCCCACGGCCGCACTCAGTCGGGGTCTCGCCGGCACCACCGCCAGCGGCACCCTCATCGTCAACCTGCCCGGCTCGAGCGGTGGCGTGAAAGACGGTCTCGCCGTGCTCGACGAACTGCTCGAGCACCTCGTCGCACAGGTCGCCGGCGGCGGCGCCCATGAGTGAAGTGCTGGCCGTCATTTCCGCGGAGGCGATCGACGAGGCCGGCCTCGAGGCGTTCGTGATGACGTCGGCCAACGGCGCACTCGTGACCTTCCGCGGGGTGGTGCGCGACCACGACCATGGGCTCGCGGTCAGCGCGCTCGACTACCAGGCGCATCCGGATGCCCAACGCTTTCTCGAGGAGTGCTGCGCGGCGGTCGCGGCGGAGCACGGCCTCCGCGTCGCAGCGGCCCATCGCGTCGGCTCGCTCGGCATCGGGGACGTCGCCCTGGTGGCCGCGGTCGCGGCCCCCCACCGAGCGGAAGCGTTCGCCGCCTGCGCCAAACTCGTCGAACTGATCAAGTCGACCGTGCCGATC
The DNA here is from genome assembly GCA_040002655.1 of Rhodoglobus sp. Classification (GTDB taxonomy): domain Bacteria; phylum Actinomycetota; class Actinomycetes; order Actinomycetales; family Microbacteriaceae; genus Rhodoglobus. Next base: position 13,758 of record JBDUEC010000031.1, read on the forward strand.
TGGAAGCGCCAACATCTGGCCGACGGCGCCACCGAGTGGGTCGGGCTGTAGCCGGGTCAGATCAGCTCGCGCACCTCGATCGGTGAGAACCGCGCCTCGAAGAATCGGCCAGCGATCTCCTCGGCTCGCTCGCGCGTCGCACAGTCGACGATGTAGAAGCCGCCCACGTACTCCTTGCCCTCGGTGAATGGACCGTCAGTTGCGAGGGTCTTGCCGTCGACCGAGCGAACGACGCGGGCGGTCGGAGTGCCCAGTTGACGGGCGTCGACGAACTCGCCGGAGGCCTCGAGTTCCGTCTGGATAGCCTGGTGCGCCCGGTCGAACTCGACGCTCATGTCGCTCGTGAATGCCTCGTCGACCACGGCGTTGTTGTAGATGGACAGCAGGTACTTCATCGCACACTCCTCTTGATGATGAGCACCGGTATCGGAGCCCTACAACTACGACGAATGAAATCGCCGACGAGATACATTCGGCCACAATCTAGCCCAGCCAGCTAGCCTCGACAGATGCCCAGCAACCGCAGTCTCAAGTTCATGAACGCCGCCAACCGCTTCTGGCAACGCTTGAGCGGCGGCCGGGCCGGCTGGGCGTTCTACGGCATGCCGGTGCTCGAACTGACCACAACCGGTCGCAAGTCGGGCAAGAAGCGCACCACCCTGCTGACCTCGCCACTGCAACTGGATGGCAGCTACGTGGTCGTCGCGTCGCGTGGCGGCGACGACATGCACCCGGCCTGGTTCCTGAACCTGCGCGACAACCCGCACGTCGAAGTCTCGATCCAGGGTGCGCCGAAGCAGCCGCGATTGGCTCGCATCGCGGGCAGCGAGGAGCGCGCAGCCCTCTGGCCGCGGGTGGTGGCCGACCACCCCAACTACGCGGGCTACCAGGTGCGCACCGAGCGGGAGATCCCGCTGGTGGTGCTCGATCGGGTCGAGGCCTAGCCCAGCACGTCTAGCCGCCCGCGAATGGGGGCAGCACATCCACGCGATCGCCGAGCGTGCGTGAGTCGTCCCGGCTGACGACACCGTCGACCAGGAACGAGCCGTTCGCGAGCACGCGGGTCATCGGCTCGCCGTAGCGCTTCACCAGCAGCGCTCGCAGTTCGCCGACGGTCGTCGCGTCGAGGGACTCCTCCTCGCGACCGGCCGCCTCTGCCGCGGCCGCGAAGTAGCGCACCTCAGCCACCGATCGC
>JBDUEC010000032.1:0-14839 GCA_040002655.1 Rhodoglobus sp.
GCTACGAGTACTCCTGGTTCGTGCTGACCCAGAAGATCATCGAGAAGGAATTCGCGCTGTCGGGCAGCGAGCAGAACCCCGACCTCACCGGCAAGAGCGTGCGCGAGCTGCTGCGGCAGCGGCTCGGCAAGGGTGCCACGGAGCCGGTCGAGGCCTTCAAGGCGAAGGGCGCCGACTTCGTGGTCGCCGACACCCTCGACGAGCTCATCGCGGGCATGCAGAAGCTCACCCCGGACGTTCCGATCGACGCCGCCCGAGTGCGACTGGAGGTCGAGGCGCGCGATCGCGAGCTGACCAACCCGTTCTCCAAAGACGCCCAGATCAACGCCCTGCGCCAGGCGCGCAATTACAAGGGCGACAAGCTCATCCGGGTGGCGAAGCCGCACCGCATCCTCGACCCGAAGGCAGGGCCGCTGATCGCGGTGAAGCTGCACATCCTCACCCGCAAGAGCCTCGGTGGCATCGAAACGGACCTATCCGGACGCGCGCTCGGAAGCAACGGCGAGCCGATCCCGGGCCTGTATGCCGCGGGCGAAGCGAGCGGATTCGGCGGCGGCGGAGTGCACGGCTACCGGTCACTCGAGGGCACTTTCCTCGGTGGCTGCATCTTCAGCGGACGCACAGCCGGGAGGTCCGTCGCCGCGAGTTAGGCTCGACCTGCAACCGAACAGGGAGAGATCGTGGCTGGCTGGAACGACAACATCATCGCGGAATTCCGTGCCAACGACGGCAAGGTCGGCGGCCCGTTCGAGGGCGCCCACCTCCTACTGCTCACGACAACGGGGGCGAAAACCGGGCAGGAGCGCATCGCCCCGATGGTCTACTTCGAAGGCGATGGCACCTACTACGTGATCGCCTCGAAGGCCGGTGCACCGACCCACCCCGACTGGTTCCACAACCTGGTGGCAAACCCCACCGTGCATGTCGACCGCGCCACCGGCACGGGCATCGACTCGTTCGACGCGACGGCGGCCACGGTTACCGGTGCACGGCGCGATGAGCTCTACGCCGAGTTCAGTGCCAGCCGCCCCGGATTCGGTGCCTACCAGGAGAAGACCGACCGCGTCATCCCGATCGTCGAACTCCACCGCGTCGCCTAGGGTTGCGATTCTGCCTCTCGGCACGCGCGTTCCCGCCAATATGCTGACAGCATTACCGAAGGAGCAGGGACGACGGACGCAGCGACTCCACCGACACCACTGGCCGGTTGGTACCCAGACCCGGCAGGCACACCGCGCAGCCGCTGGTGGGACGGCACCCAATGGACCGAGCACTATTACGACCCGACCACGGGAACTCCCGCCCAGGATGTGCGGGCACCCGAGGGCATCGCCGTCTACACGCCGTGGATCTGGATCATCGTGTTCCTGCCGGTGCTCTCGTTCGTCGGGCTGTTCTCGATCGACTTCACGAGCTCGTTCACCTCGCCCGACTTCACACCCGGCGGCAGCTTTGGAGCCCTCAGTTCGCCCGGGTACGCGATTCTCAACGTCGTGAGCCTGGTGATCTACGGGCTCTGCGCGCTGTTCGCATTCCTGGACTGGCGCAAACTCGGCGCGCTTGGCGTGCCACGCCCGTTCCACTTCGCCTGGGCGTTCCTCTCGTCAGCCGTCTACGTGATCGGCCGTTCGGTGGTCGTTCGCCGTCGCACCGGCCGCGGCATCGCTGCGTTGTGGGCGCAGATCGGGGTGCTTGTCGTATCGTTCATCACGGCGATCGTCTGGGCCGTCTCATTCTTCTCGGCCATGTTGCAGGCCGTGCAGAGCTACCCGTACTTGTAATCGCGCCGCGCCACCGAAGGAGAATCATGACCAACGCCACGAATCCCACCACCCCCGCGGGTTGGTACCCCGACCCGGCCGGTTCGCCGCGCAGTCGCTGGTGGGATGGTGCTCAGTGGACCGAGCACTACTTCGACCCGGCCACCCAGCCGTACACCGGGGCCGCGCAGGCGTTGCGGGCGCCCGAGGGGACGAAGCCATACACGCCGTGGATCTGGATCATCGTGTTCCTCCCGATCCTGGCTATCATTCCGCTGTTCTTCTGGAACTTCGACGGCTACATGTCGGCGCTTTTCCGAAGCGACGTCCAGGGCGCGATGAGCGCGCTGTTCTCGCCGGCTTATTTCGCGCTGATCGCGCTCAGCTTCGTGGTCTGGGGGCTCGGGGTTCTCTTCGCGTATCTGGACTGGAAGGAACTGGCGCGGCGCAGCGTGCCCAAGCCGTTCCACTGGGGGTTCGCATTCATCCCCTACCAGGTCTATGCAATCGGCCGGTCGGTGGTTGCACGTCGCCGTATCGGCATCGGCATCGCGCCGATGTGGGTTGCCATCGCCGTCTACGTAGCCCTCTTCGCCACATCAATCGTCTGGAGCATCATGTTGACGATGTCGATGATGAGCACCATCCCGCTCTACAACTACTAGCCGCTCAGGCTCCAGGCCCGTCGCTTCACGAGCACGTGGCCGCGCTTGGTAGTGAGGCGCGTCCACGGTCCGGTCTCGTAGATGGAGACCGACTCCCCCTCGCCGAGAAAGCCCAGACTCAGCGCCGCGAAACCTGCGCCCGCTGGCACGTGATCGAGCCCGCGAATCGCCTTGCCCCAGACGTCGGACCGAACCCGGTGCACGATCTGCTCGCCGGTGCCGGTGGGCACCGCGGCGGCGACCTCGGCGATGCCGGATCGGGCGACCCGGTCCAGGAGGTCGGCGGTGGTCGGCGGCAGCGGCGTCCATCCGCCCCGCGGCGGGGAGATCGCCGCCCAGGTCACGGTGTGCACCTCGGCCGGGAGGCTGAGCGTGACGGGAGCCGCAGCATCCGCTACGGCTGCCAACGCTCGCTCGACTCTCGTCGTCAGGGACTGCAGGGGCACCACCGCATCGAACGAGTCCTTGTTCACGAGGGCGAACGTGCGCAACCCGAGCACGGTCGGGCTCTCGTCGAGCAGGCCGGCCGGGTACAACACGGCCACATAGACAGCCAGCACGCCGGAGCCTGCAATCAGGCGCACGGAACCGTCCTCGATGCGTGCGGCCCGTCCGAGGAAAACGTGCAGATCGCCCAGTGCGAGGGAATCAACCAGAGTAATTGTGGGGCTCATCTGGGTTCTAAACTACAGGTCATGAGCGACCCCCTGTCTGGCCTGCTGACGGCTCTCGATCTCACCGACACGGGCGCTCGCACGAGCGAGGATATCTTCACCGGTCCGAGCCAGTGGATGCCGCAGGGCCGGGTCTTCGGAGGCCAGGTGTTAGCCCAATCCCTCGTGGCCGCCCAGCGCACTCTCGCCGACACGCGTCCCGTGCACTCGATGCACGGATACTTCCTGCGACCCGGAGACATCGCCCAGCCGATCACGTTCTCGGTGGACCGCATCCATGATGGCCGCTCCTTCTCGACCCGACGCACGCAGGCCTACCAGAACGGGCTGCCGATCCTCTCGATGATCGCGAGCTTCCAGGATGAGGACCCGGGGCTCGAGCACCAGGTGGAGATGCCGACCGGAGTTCCGGAGCCCGAATCTCTGCCGAATGCCGCCGAGACGCTGTCGGGCATCGACCATCCGGTGGCGCGAGTCTGGTCGACGGAGCGCCCGTTCGACATGCGTCACGTGCCCTCCCCGATCTACCTCACCGTGGAGGGTGAGCACGTCGCGCACCAGGCCGTCTGGCTCAAAGCCGTCGGCAAACTCCCGGATGACCCGGCCCTGCACCGCGCAGCGCTCGCCTACGCGAGTGACTACTCGATCCTCGAGTCGATCATGCGGCGCCACGGCATCCCGTGGGTCACGCCCGACCTCAAGGTCGCGAGCCTCGACCACGCCATGTGGTGGCACCGCAACGGTCGAGTCGACGAGTGGATGCTGTACGTGCAGGAGTCGCCGTCGGCCAGCGGAGGTCGCGGGCTGGCCCTCGGCCGCATCTTCAGCCGCGCGGGCGTGCTGCTGGCGAGCGTGGCCCAGGAGGGCATGATCCGGGTGCCACAGGCGTAGGTTGCCGAGACCCTAGCCGCGCTTGGTGAAGGCCACCGGCTCTTCGACGTACGGCGCCCACACGGCGCGGAGGTCATCCGTGATGCGCTGTGGTTTTCCGGTTGCGGCCGTCACCATCACCAGCGTGGTCGCCGCCCGCGTGAACAGGATGCGCGGCGCAACTCCCACGGGCGAGAACAGCTCGTAGCAGATCTCAAGGCTTGCACCGCCGATGCGGCCGATCCACATCTCGATGTCGATCGGAGCGCGCATGTACGGAATCGGTGCGAGGTACTCGATCTCCTGGCGGGCGATGAGGCTGATCACCTCTGCGCCGGGCCGCGCGTCGAGGATCGCGGTGTCCGCGCCCGGATCGCTGCCCTCATCGGGGCGCCAGAACGCCTGGATGCGCGCCTCTTCGAGCAGGCGCAGCATCTCTGCGTTATTGACGTGGGCGTACGCGTCGAAGTCGCTCCAGCGCAAAGGGATTGCGACGTGTATACGCGTCACGAGGTGATCCGTCGGCGAGATTTCGACAAGCTCAATCCGCCGATCTAGTCGCGGGTGAGCTTGCGGTACGCCGAACGATGTGGTTTTGCGGCATCCGGGCCGAGGCGCTCGATCTTGTTCTCCTCGTACGCCTCGAAGTTGCCCTCGAACCAGTACCAGTTGGCCGGGTCGTCGTCGGTACCCTCGTAAGCCAGGATGTGGGTCGCGATCCGGTCGAGGAACCACCGATCGTGGGTGATGACCACCGCGCAGCCGGGGAACTCCAGCAACGCGTTCTCGAGGCTACCCAGGGTTTCGACGTCCAGGTCGTTGGTCGGCTCGTCGAGCAGGAGAAGGTTGCCGCCCTGCTTGAGCGTGAGCGCCAGGTTGAGGCGGTTGCGCTCCCCACCGGACAGCACGCCAGCCTTCTTCTGCTGGTCCGGTCCCTTGAAGCCGAATTGCGAAACGTAGCCTCGGGACGGGATCTCGGTCTTGCCCACCTTGATGTAGTCCTGGCCGTCGGAGACGACCTCCCACAACGTCTTGTTGGGGTCGATGCCGCCGCGGTTCTGGTCGACGTAGGAAATGTCGACTGTCTCGCCGATCTTCAGGTCGCCCGAGTCGAGCGGCTCAAGACCGGTGATCGTCTTGAACAGCGTGGTCTTGCCGACACCGTTCGGTCCGATCACGCCGACGATGCCGTTGCGGGGCAGCGTGAAGCTCAGGTTGTCGATGAGGATGCGGTCTTCGAAACCCTTCTTCAGGTTCTTCGCGTCGATCACCTGGGCGCCCAGGCGCGGACCGACGGGGATGACCAACTCCTCGAAGTCGAGCACGCGGGTCTTCTCGGCCTCGTTGACCATCTCCTCGTAGCGGGCGAGGCGTGCCTTGGACTTGACCTGTCGGCCCTTGGCATTGCTGCGCACCCACTCCAGTTCGCTGGAGAGGCGCTTCGCGAGCTTCGCGTCTTTCTTGCCCTGGATGTTGAGGCGCTCGCCTTTCTTCTCCAGGTACGTCGAGTAGTTGCCCTCGTACGGGTACAGGTGACCGCGGTCGACCTCGGCGATCCATTCGGCCACGTGGTCAAGGAAGTACCGGTCGTGGGTGACGGCGAGAACAGCGCCGTGGTACTTGGCCAGGTGCTGCTCGAGCCACAGCACGCTCTCGGCGTCGAGGTGGTTGGTGGGCTCATCGAGGAGGAGCAGGTCAGGCTTCTGCAGCAGAAGTTTGGTCAGTGCAACGCGGCGCTTCTCACCACCCGACAGGTTCGCGACGGGCGAGTCGCCGGGGGGCGTGCGCAGGGCGTCCATGGCCTGCTCCAGCTGCGAGTCGAGGTCCCAGGCATCCGCTGCGTCGATCTCCTCCTGCAGGGTTCCCATCTCGGCAAGCAGGGCGTCGAAGTCGGCGTCGGGCTCGGCCATCTCCAGCCCGATCGCGGCGTGACGGTCGACCTTGGCCTTGATCGGCCCCACACCCTCCTGCACGTTCTCGAGAACGGTCTTGGACTCGTCGAGTTCGGGCTCCTGCATCAGGATGCCCACGCTGTAGCCGGGGCTCAGCCGGGCTTCACCATTGCTGGGCGTGTCCAGCCCGGCCATGATCTTGAGGATCGTGGACTTGCCCGCACCGTTCGGACCGACGACGCCGATCTTGGCGCCCGGGAAGAACGACATGGTGACGTCGTCGAGGATGAGCTTGTCGCCGACCGCTTTGCGGGCGCGGACCATCGAGTAAATGAATTCGGCCATTGCTCCATTCTACGGAGCGGCCGAGGTCGAACCTGCGCGCCGCTAGAGCGCCCGCATGCTGTTGTTGCGTGCGTCGTGGGTGAGTTCGGCAAGGCCGAGCGCCTCGAGCAACGGCGGCATGTACATGCCGAATCGACCCCGATAGCCCTTGCGCAGCCCGTACCAGCCGCCCATCGGGTTCGACTCAGAACGACCCCAGCCCTCCACCGTGCCATCGACGGCAGGCTTCTGCTCGTCGGCTGCACCGAGGGGAACCCAGTCACCCTGGGCCTTCAACCAGGTGTGCAGGTCGTCGATCGCGCGCAGGTCGTACTTGAGGGTGGTGGACCCAACCTGGCAGACGATCGCCGGCGGATCGCCGGCCTCGTCGCGGTACATCGTGTACTCGGAAGAGCCAGGCGGAGTTTTCAGAACCCACGGATTGTCTTTGGTGCCTGAGCCCTGGGCCATGGAACCACTCCTCTGGGCAGTGCTACCAGTCGATTGGTCTCGTCTGACCAACGAGGCACTTGCCAGTGCCCAGCGTATGCCCGAGCTCGCTGTGATAGCCAGAGGAGTTGATCTGCCCGATCAGACACCCATCACCGATGCGCACCGACACGATGATCGCGTCGGCGTCGAGGCCGACGCTCGTTTCGTCGGGCGTCACCTCCATGTCCGCTTTGGCGAAGCCCGCGTTCACCAACCAGTCGACCATGCTTTGCCCGTCCGCTTTGGTCAGAACCGCGACGTCCGAGTACTTCTTCATCGAGTAGTCGAAGTACTTGCGGTTCTGTGCCGCCGTGCCATCCGGCTTGAACGTCGGCGGAGCGACGGGCGTCGGTGAGGCCGTTGGTGTTGGCGAGGGCGAAGCGGATGGCGTGGGCATCGGCTTACTCGGCCCACAGCCGGTCAGCAGGGCCACCGCGCTGACCCCGATAGCCAGCACCCCAACGAGTCCCTTGGCCACGAACCGATCCCCTCCGCCTTCCGCGAGCGCGGAAGGTCAGGGAGATTCTACGGTCACGGGCTGAAACAAAACGCTCAGAACGGTACCGGGAGTTGGCCGGCCTCGACCAGGTCGTGTGCGTCCTCACCCGACTCGGCGTCATCGGAGTCGGCGTCGACGGTGGCCTCAGCTGGAAACTGCTCGGCAGCCTCGTCAGCGCGGGAGGCGTTGGCGATCGTGCGACTGAAGACCGAGTTGCCCCACAGCAGGTCGTGACCGATGGCCTCTGCCTCCACATCGATCGTGGTGCCGGCCTTCTCGCCACTGGTCCAATCGCGGATGCGGAGCTTGCCGGTGACCAGGACGCGATCGCCCTTGTTGACTGAGCCGGTGACGTTCATGGCGAGCTGGCGGAACGAGGTGACCGTGTACCAATTCGTCTCGCCGTCAGCCCAGGCGTTCTGTTGCCGATCGAACCGACGCTGGGTGGACGCGAGCCGGAACGAGGTGATCGCGAGCCCCTCGCTCGTGACGATATGGCGAGGAACTGTGGCCACAAGGCCGGTGACCGTAATCATGTCTGACATCTCTTTGTCTCCCATTCGACGCGTACGTGAACGGACCCCGAGGCGGCACTCGTGCCGGGAACCCGCCTCGGGATCCGGTGGGCCCAATGTTGCGCTGCGAAGAACGTGAAAACGCCGGCCGATTCCCGTTTGGGGAATCAGCCGGCGTCGTGTCGCTGGTGTGGAGACGAGCTCAGTGCTCGCGGAACTCCGGCCACTCTGATCCGGGGAGCAGGCTGGCGTGCAGCGCGCTCTTCGCGACCTCGATGTTCGGGTAGACGGCGCGATAGTCGTCATCCTTCATCAGTTTGAAGGTGAACCCGTCGTCGACCCGGTGGATCGAACCGAGGGCGCCCGAAGGCCCGAAGGCCACCCAGGTCTGTCCGGTCAGTGTTCTGTTGCTCATCGTTGAGCTCCTTTCGAATGCCCTAGGCACGTTACGCCCACGATCTGGCGATCGGTACCCATTCACAGCGTGTCTGGAGGCGAGCACGGCCACCCTAGGCTGGGTTCATGGCGTACACCGCATCCAGAGATCGCTACTCCACCATCGAATATGCCCGCGTGGGGCGAAGCGGCCTGAAGCTTCCCCGTATCTCGCTGGGCCTCTGGAATAACTTCGGCGACGACCGCCCGATCGCCACCCAGCGGGCCATCCTGCGACGCGCGTTCGACCTTGGCATCACGCATTTCGACCTGGCCAACAATTACGGACCCCCGGATGGCTCGGCCGAGAAGAACTTCGGAGGCATCTTCGCCCAGGACTTCCGCGCCTACCGCGACGAGACGATCATCTCGAGCAAGGCCGGCTACTACATGTGGAAGGGCCCGTACGGGGAATGGGGTTCGCGCAAGTACGTGCTGTCGTCCCTCGACCAGAGTCTCGGGCGCCTCGGGCTCGACTACGTCGACATCTTCTACTCGCACCGACCCGACCCCGAGACGCCGATCGAGGAGACGATGGGCGCCCTCGCGACCGCGGTGACGAGCGGCAAGGCGCTGTACGTGGGCGTTTCCAACTACAGCCCGGAGCAGACGCTCGCCGCCGCAGCCGCCCTGGCCGAGCACAAGATCCCGCTCACCATTCACCAGCCCCGGTACAGCATGTTCGACCGGCACATCGAGAACGGTCTGTTCCCGGTGCTCGACGAGGTCGGCGCCGGGAGCATCGTGTTCTCCCCGCTCGAGCAGGGTCTGCTCACTGACCGCTACATGGACGGAACCGTTCCGGCTGGGTCGCGCGCCTCTGAGGGGCGATGGCTGCAGCCCGGTCCAATCTCCGACCAGTACCTGGAGCGCGTGCGCGGCCTCAACGCGATCGCGAAGGAGCGCGGGCAGAGCCTGGCGCAGCTCGCGTTGACCTGGGTGCTGCGGCATCCCCAGGTCACCAGCGCACTCATCGGTGCGTCGAGCGTCGCGCAGCTTGAAGACAACTTCGGCGCGATCGACGCCGCACCGCTCACCTCCGAGGAGCTCGCCGCAATCGAGCCCCTGGCCGTGGACGGTACCCGCTTGCGCTGACCGTGGGCTACGTCTACGCGCTTATCGCCGCGCTTCTCTTCGGAGCGAACGGAAGCGTCACCAAGGTCGTCATCGAGGCGGGCATCTCGCCCACCCAGATGACCCAGTTCCGCACCGTCGGAACCGCAGTGATCGCCGGAGCGGTGCTGCTCGTGATCGATCGAGCCGGCTTCCGGATGACACGGCGGCAGTTCTGGCTGATGCTGCTGCTCGGCGCTGGTGTGGCCGCGCTGCAGGCCTCGTACGCGTTCGCCATCCAGCTGCTCCCGGTGGGGATCGCGTTGCTCCTCGAGTACACCGCGGTGCTGTTCGTGGCGGTCATCGCGTTCGTCTTCTTCAAGGAGAAGGTGCGCATCCGCCTGTGGATCGCGATCGCGTGTGTGCTGGTCGGGCTGGCGATTGTGGCCGAGATCTGGGCCTCCAGCCTGAACGGGCTCGGCGTGATCATGGCTCTCATCGCTTCGGCGACGCTCACGCTCTACTTTCTGGTCGGCGAGCGCCAGGTCAACTCGATCTCGCCTCTTGCCGTGGCCTTCTGGACCAACGCAGTGGCGGCCACCCTGTGGCTTCCCTTCAGCGGATGGTGGGCGATCGACCCGGGACTCCTCACGAAGAGCGTGTCCCTGGGCGGCAATCTCGCCGCCGTGAGCCTGCCGCTCTGGGCTCCCCTGCTCTGGGTCATCGTGCTCGGCTCGTTCCTGCCGTTCCTGTTCTCGTTCATGGGCCTGAAGCGCCTCACCGTGACGGCGGCGGGCGTGGTGGCGTCGTCCGAGGTGATCTTCGCGTTCCTGGTGGCTTGGCTCTGGCTGGCTGAAGGCCTCAACGTCGTGCAGGTGATCGGCGTCGCGGTGGTTCTGGTGGGCATCATCCTCGCTCAGACGGCCCGCGCCGGCAAAGTGCTCGACCCCGACCTCGCGTTCACGGCGAAGGGTGTGGGCCTGTAGCTCGCCTTCCCTGCCTCCGTTGCGAACCGGTGAGCCATCCACCCGAATGTCAGTGGTCGAACATATCTTCGAACCATAACCAATCGGCCGGCCGTCCCACGGAGAGACCATGACAACCCTCGCATTCGCTGGCACAGCACCCACCATTCGCCCCGGCATCTCGATGATCCAGCTGCACGACGACCTCTGGCGCGTCACGCGCCCAGACGGCGAAGTGCTCGGGTACATCGAGCGGCGGGGCGAGCCGGCCGGGCATCGCTTCCGCGCCAAGCGGATGCTGCAGCGCCAACGCAGGTTCCTGCCGGTTGGTGACTTCTGGAGCATCGACGACGCCGTGGACTGCTTCCGCTTCTAGCTCGCCTTTTCGCGACACTCGCGGTTTTTTCCCCGCGCACCGGCAATCCCGGGTTATGGTGCCGACATGCAGCAGTGGTGGAACAACCTCATCGAATGGTTCACGTCGAACGACGGCTGGCGTGTCATCTCCGGCGCCATCATCCCGGCCGCCGCGATCATCGTCGCCGGCATCATCGCCGCGGCGATCGGGCGCGCGTCAACGAAGCGCCTCATCGCCTTCCAGGATCGCCAGCAAAAGGCGGCCGCCGTCACGGCTCTGATCGGCGCGGGCCAGAAGGCCGCAACCTGGAGCTCTCTCAGCGCACCGGACAAGCAGCATGTCGAGCATCTGACCTCGGAGGCGGAGACGCGCGTGCGTCTGCTGCCGGTGGCCGGGGCATCCGTTGCCGCCGACTGGGCCGCTCGCCAACTCGCCGAGATGAAGCGCAACTCGGCGGGTTTCAGTTACCAGTCCGAGCAGACACTCATCGAGTTCCGCGACGGACTCGTCAACTGGCAGGTGCGCCCCAATCGCACGCGCAAGCTGTTCGCCCAGGACCTGGCTGCGTGGAAGTACGACGACTCGTCGATCGACCACGACCTCGTGACCAAGCAGCAGCAGTGGGCGAGCGAACAGGTCGCTTCAGATAGCGCCCCGGCAACCTCACCCACCGTGGCGCTCTCGGCGACGAAGCCGGTCACCGACTAACTAGCCTGTGCCGAACTAGGGCTGTGGCACCCCGTCGATCTTGATGACCTTCGCCGACCACGGGCAGTAGTCCGGTGAGGTGACGGTTTCGTCCTCGACGTAAGAGGGCAGGCCGTCGCACACTTCGATCGTGATCTCAGCGAACTGCAGGGTCTTCGGGTCGATGTGCCATGACCACGGCGCGTTCACGCCCGGGTCGTTGCGCACAACTGTTCCCAACGGTATCGAGGCGACATCCTTGCCTGCGAGCAGGTCCTGAGCGTGCTTGATGAGGTCGGGCGTGTCCAGCTCGATCTTGTAGGTCTCGTCGCCGGCCACCTCGAAGGTCGCAACCACCGGAGTTGGAGCCGAGGGCACGCAGCCCGAAAGGGCGATCGTGAGCGCCGCGGCAACCATTGCGGCAATCGTTTTTCTCGACATGTGCCCTCGGCAGGATTCGAACCTGCGACCAAGAGATTAGAAGGCTCCTGCTCTATCCCCTGAGCTACGAGGGCGGGAATCGCGATCCCACGATACCGCCACTAAGCCTCAGCAGGGTGACCCGAGGCAGACCTTCGCGTCAACACCAGCACCGTGTGAAACGCAGGAGATCATCGTCGGACGTAAGTACACGCCTGCAAGTGACTGGGCGCGGACACCACCACTCCTGCATTTCCTATAATGTCGCGCGTTCGAATCGCGCCGGGGGCACAGTTCTAGACGGCCTTCGCGAGGGCGACCAGCACCTGGTTCACGGTGGGTACTCCCTCGGCGCGGAACACCTCGGCGTCTGCGGCATCCAGCACCACGATGGTGGGCGTCGAGCGGATGCCGGCGCGCTGCGCCTCCGCTTCGTCGAAGGCGACATCCAGCTCTGCCATCTCGACGGCCGGAAGCAGCTTCTTCACCTCAGCGAGCACCGCGCGGGTCTGGATGCACGGCTCACAGAACGCGGACGAGAACATGAGCAGCTTCACTGCAGCTCCAACCCCGTCAGCACGCCCACGATTCCCTAGATGTCGTTGCGCTCCTCCGGGTCCTCGGGCTCTTCGCCCTCGGCCTCCTCCCAGGAGTAGTGCACCTGCACCTGCTCGCCGATCTTCTTGACCACCGGCTGGCCATAGACGAGCTGCGTCTCCTTTCCATCGACGGCCGCGAGCACGGTGACCTCGTCATCCCAGCCGCCGTCGGTGCTGATGCGGGTGTCCGTTCTGCCGTCGTACGGTCCGCCCGAGTAGAAAACGATGTACTCGTCGCCGTGCTTGAGGGTGGGGGCGCTATCTGTCATGTCTCAGTCCTACCAGAAACGGATGCGCGACCCGTGCACCGCGGCATCCGCTCTGCGCGTAGATGTGCCCCGCATCCCCCTGAGTTGCGGACTTTCGCCCATGACGCCGACGCGGGATGGGGCGGAAGTCCGCAACTCAGGGGAAGAGGGCGAACGCGACTCGGGGCGGCCCCCGGTGGACGTGCGGTTACGCCCGGTGTACGCGCGCTGAACTCTGGATGGATTCGTCGTGCGCGGCCGTTTCGCCCGGTACCGCGCGGGCGGAGGGCGCAGCACACTGTTGCCGTGACTCAGGCGCGCTGGCACCGTTACGTTGCCCTCGGTGACTCCATCACCGAGGGATTCTGCGACCCGATTGCCGGCAACGGCGAACCTTGGCTCGGGTGGGCCGATCGCCTGGCCTTCATTCTCGATGGCAACGCGAGGCTCGCCGGGGAGCAGGTGGAGTTCGCGAACCTCGGTGTGCGCGGGCGACGCGTGCGCGACGTGGTCGACGACCAGGTTCCCGCCGCTCTCGCCCTCAAACCAGATCTCGTATCCGTGATGGTCGGCGGCAACGACCTGATGTCGCCGACCGCCGACCCAGATGACCTCGCAGCACGCATCGAGAACGGCATCGCTGCGCTGCGCGGCGCCGGCATCGATGTGTTGCTCGCCAACTGCTTCGATCCGAGGTTCGCGTTCTTCCTGAAGCCGCTGCGCGGGCGCGCCGCGGTGTTCAACGCCAATCTGTGGAGCATCGCGCGCACGCACGAGACGTTCATCCTCGACGTGTGGGGCATGCGCGAGTTCCAGGGCCCCGACATGTGGGCTGAGGACCGCGTGCACCTCACACCGGCCGGCCACCGCCTGCTGTCCAGCCGGGCGGCACACGTGCTCGGCATCCCGTACTTCGAGGTGGGGCGTCGCACCGCACCGGTGCCGGTGCCGCACGGCCCTGGGGACGAGTACGGGGCAGCGGATGCCGCGGCGGCAGCCGAGCGCAGGCCGGCGACTTCGGGCACCCTGAGCACGCTCGCGTGGCTCCACCGCCACGCAATGCCCTGGCTCGGCCGCCGGCTGAGGCGCGTCTCGGCCGGGGACGGGATCGGGCCGAAGCGCCCCGTGCCCGCCCCCGTCATGACAGTCAGCAGCCGCGGATAGAATCGGGGCATGGCTGCCTCCGCTGATCTTCTGGTCTGGATTGACTGCGAAATGACCGGACTCGACGTGAGCGTCGACGAACTGGTTGAGGTGGCAGTGGTGATCACTGACTACAACCTCGTTCCGGTCGACGACGGCTTCACCATCGTGATCAAGCCCGACCAGACCGCCTGGGACAACATGTCTGAGTTCGTGCGCAACATGCACACCGAGAGTGGTCTGATCGACGAGATTCCGAACGGGGTCGCGCTCGCCGACGCCGAGTACGCCGTCAACGAGTACATCCTGCGATTCGTGCCGACAGCGGGCACCGCTCCCCTGGCCGGCAACACGATCGGCACCGACCGCACGTTCCTGGCCAAGTACATGCCGCGCGTCGACAGCCACCTGCACTACCGCAGCATCGACGTCTCCTCCATCAAAGAGCTCTCCCGTCGCTGGTTCCCGCGCATCTACTTCAACGCCCCCGGCAAGAACGGCGGCCACCGTGCCCTAGCCGACATCCGCGAATCGATCCGCGAGCTGGACTACTACCGCAAGGCCGCCTTCGTGCAGGAGCCTGGGCCAACGACCGAAGAGGTGCAGACCATCTCGGCCGCGGTCGTGGAGCAGTTCGCGCTCTAGGCAACCGACCAGGTCGCTGTGCACGCCTGAGCGCGTACCTGTAATACACTTGACGGGCTGCACCGCGCCGAACGGGGCGAGGCAGTACACCTTGGTGGTCGTAGCTCAGTTGGTAGAGCGCTGGCTTGTGGAGCCGGATGTCGCGGGTTCGAGCCCCGTCGGTCACCCCAATGCGCTTGTTGAGGCGCAAGGAAAACGGCCCGCACAGTCGGGCCGTTTTTCGCGTGTGGGAGGCTTTTCGGGTGGCAGACACGCTGGACGCACGACCGATCGAAGACACCGAGCTCGCAGAGCTCACGGTGGTCGACTCGCCGTGGGTCACCATCGTCTGGAACGACCCGGTCAACCTCATGACCTATGTCTCGTGGGTGTTCCGCAGCTACTTCGGCTTCTCACCGGCGGAGGCGGAGAAGCGGATGCTGCAGGTGCACACCGACGGACGCGCGGTGGTCGCGACCGGCCCTCGCGAGGAGATGGAGCGCCACGTGGTTGCGATGCACGAGTACGGACTCTGGGCCACTGTGGACAAGACCGCATGAGCTTCCGCAGAAAGAAAGACGGCACGATCGTCGCCAAGCTGGGTGGCGAGGAACGT
>JBDUEC010000033.1:0-14750 GCA_040002655.1 Rhodoglobus sp.
GCGACGGTCGTGACCGTGGATGCCGTGACGGCGCCCGCAACCTCGCGCACAGCCGCCTTGATCGCAGTCAGCTTGTCCTCGCCGAGCCCGATGTGCCGCTTGATGTTCTCGATCACGACGATGGAGTCGTCCACCACTCGCCCGATAGCGATCGTGAGCGCACCGAGGGTGATCACATTGAGTGTGTAACCGGATGCCTGCATGCCGATGAACGTGATCAGCACGGACACCGGGATGGAGATCGCCGTCACCAGGGTTGAGCGGATCGACAGCAGGAAGATCAGGATCACGATCACCGCGAAGGCCAGGCCGAGCAGGCCCTCGCTCGCGAGGGAGTTGATCGACTCCTCGATGAATGGGGCCTGGTCGAACACCACGGTGAACTTGGTGTTGTGGCCGAGCGCCTCCTCGAGGGCGGGGATGGCGGCGACCACGTCACGGGAGACCGAGACCGTATTCCCGGCCGGGGACTTCGTGATCGCCATGGTCAGCGAGGGCTCACCGTTGACCCGCGAGTAGCCGGTGATCGGGTTGTCGACGAGCTCGACGGTGGCGACATCCGCTATCGAAACGGCCGAGCTGCCGCCGAGCAGCGGGAGGGCGGAGATCTCGTCGAGGGTGGTGAGGCGGGATCCGGCCTGCACCGTGAGGGTGCTGCCGTCTTCGGTGATCTGGCCGGCCGGCAGCAGCACGCCGTTGTTGTCGAGCGCGTCGCGGATCGCCTGCTTGGAGAGACCGGCCCCGAACAGCTTGGTGGTGTCTGGCGTGATCACGATGCGCTGCCCCGCGTTGCCCAGAAGGCTCACATCGCTGACCGCGTCGATCTTGCGCAGCTCTGGCACCGTGACCTTCTGCAGGTCATTCGACAGGTCGAGCGCGCTGAGGTCGCTCGTGACCGCGATCTGGATGACCGGCAGGTCGGAGAAGTTGAAGGTGAGCACCTGTGGGTCCGCGCCCGAGGGCAGCTGGCTCGAGATGCGGTTGATCGCGGTCTGCACCTTCTGCTCGGCCGTCGCAATGTTCGTGCCGTAGGTGAACGACGCCGTGATGTTGGAGAAGTTGGTGCTCGAGGTGGCCGTGGTCGAGTCGAGACCGGGCACGGACTGGATAGCCGTCTCAATGGGCGTCGACACGTCGTTCTCCACCACCGCGGGCGACGCGCCCGGGTAGGTGGTGATCACGTAGATCTGCGGCAGGGAGAGCGAGGGGATGAGCTCCTGCTTGAGGGAGGTCAACGCCACGCCACCGAAGACGCCAACCACGATCGTGATGAGGGCGATCAGGGCTCGATTGCGCAGGCTGAAGACAGACAGGAGGTGCATGAGCCAATTCTCGCAGGGCGCCCCCGGCCGCCGCGTACTCCCGTCGGCGTACTCTCAGCCGGTCAGACCACCTGCGACATGAATTCGTCGCTCTCCACGTAGGGGGTGCGGGCGACGTTGCGCCAGGCGGCCGCGAGCGCGTCAACCGCGCGGTCGGTCTCTTCCGCGGAGTAGCTGAACGGGATGCGCAGGAAGCGCTCGAACACACCGTCAACGCCGAAACGCGGTCCAGCCGCAATCACGAGCCCCTCGTTGCGCGCGGCGATCGTGAGCTGCGAACTCACCGGGATTCCCAGGTTGACCCAGGCGGTCAACCCGCCGCTCACATTCGGCACGTCCCACTCCGGCAGCTTCTCGCGCAGGCGACTGACCAGGTGATCGCGACCGGCCCGCAGCAACCGGCGTCGCGACTCGAGGATCGCGTCGTACTCCGGCAGCAGCTCTGCCACGACCAGCTGGTCGATAACCGGGGTGCCGAGGTCGCTCGCGAAGCGAACGCGAGCTGCGCGCTGGATGAGTTCTCGATCGGCCCGGATCCAGCCGATGCGCAACCCGCCCCAGACCGACTTGCCGACCGATCCAACCGTCACCGCCGAGCCGAAGGCCGCGAACGGCTTCTCGAGGGGCTGGCCGTCCACCGAGAGCTCGGCCATGGTCTCGTCGGCGATGATCGTCGTTCCCTGCCGCGACGCGAGCTCGAGGATGCGCGCGCGCATTCCGGCATCCATCGTGCGCCCGGTGGGGTTGTGGAAGTCGGGCATGAGGTAGCCGAGCGAGGGGCTGGTGCGCTGGATGGCCTGCTCGATGCCGGCTTCGTCCCAGCCCTCGTCGGTGGTGACGGACACGGGCACGAGGCGCCCACCAGCGGAGCGGAGTGCCTCGAATGCGTGCGGGTAGCTCGGGGACTCCACGAGGGCCCTGTCACCCCGGGCCAGGAGGGTGCGGCAGAGCAGGGCGATCGCGTTCTGCGCACCGATCGTGATCATGAGCTGGTCGGCATCCGTCGGCAGTCCGCGCGCGGTGTACCGGTCGGCGAGCGCCTGCCGAAGCACGAGCAGCCCGATCGGGTCGAAGCCGGACTCACCGAGGTAGGCAGGGAGAAGTGCAGCGGCGCGCTCTGCTGCTGCGGCCACAGCGGGAACGGCGGGCATCGCCGCCTTGCTGAAGTCGAGCAGGTCACTCGCCAGCGAGTCGGAGATGGGCTCGGCCCGTCGTGGCAGCCGTGCGACACTGCCCGAACCGCGCACGCTGTCGAGGTAGCCGCGCTGGCGCAACTCGGCGTACGCGGCAGAGACGGTGGTACGGCTCACATCGAGCTGGGCGGCGAGGTCCCGTTCGGCGGGCAGGCGCACGCCGAGTCCGATGCGGCCGTCGAGCACCAGCAGGCGGATGCGGTCGGCGAGCGCCGAATAGGCCGGAACGCCGTCGGACAGTCGCCAGCCGACCAGCATGGCGGCGAGGGCGCGGGAGGACAGGGGGTTCATCCAAGCCACAGTACTCGGATTGGCATCTTGATTCCAGTCCAATTAAGCAATTGGATACTAACCATGACCCCGTCCCTCACCATGACGCGACGCATCGCGCAACTGCTCATCGGCCTGTTCCTCTACGGAATCTCGATCTCGATGATGGTGCGCGCGGGCATCGGCGTCTCCCCGTGGGACGTGCTCACCCAGGGGGTCTCGAAGCAGACCGGGCTGCCCTTTGGACTGGTCACCAACCTGATTGGCATCCTCGTGCTGCTCCTCTGGATACCGATCAAGCAGAAGCCGGGCATCGGAACCGTGCTCAACGTGCTTCTCATCGGCCCGAGCGCGCAGCTCGGTCTTGCGCTGATCCCGGATGCCACAGTGCTCTGGCAGCAGATCCTGCTGTTCGCGGGCGGACTCGCCCTGCTCTCGATTGCCAGCGGAATGTACATCGGCGCTCGGTTCGGGCCCGGCCCGCGCGACGGACTCATGACCGGCCTGCACCGGCGCACCGGCTGGCGCATCTGGATCGTGCGCACCGGTATCGAGGTCGTGGTGCTGTCGATCGGCTGGCTGCTCGGTGGCAACGTGGGCATCGGCACGCTGGCCTTCGCGCTGCTGATCGGACCCATGGTGGGCGTGACCATGCCCCGCCTGCTGGTGCCCGCCGCCATCCAGCCTGAAAGTTCTCCCGGCAAGCGCCCAGACAAGGCCGAGGGGGTGACGACATGATCGTGTTGTTTCCTCTCGCGACTCTCTGCCTCTGGGCGGTGCTCGCGACGATCGAACTCGTATCAAGGGACGGATACGGAAGGATTCCCACCCGCTCCTGGTGACGGCATCCGCAGAAGAGGCTCCCGGCCATGCCGGGAGCCCCTTCTGTTTTCGGCGCTACAGGTTCTGCTCCGCGTAGAACGCCATCGCGTCGCGCACGAAGGTCGCACCATCGGTGCCGCCGTAGTTGGCCGCGAAGCGGTCGTCTGCGACGTACATCTCACCGAGTCCGATGAAGTACGCCTTCTCCGGCGTGCCGGTGCCACCGCCGGGCGTGCCCGGGATGCTCCCGAGCCAGTCCGCGTGGCGCTTCGCGAGAGCCTGGGCCTCCGCGCTGTCCGCCTCGATTCCTCGAGCGGATGCCGCGATCCAGTCGGCCGCGAGCTGCTTCTGCTTCGCCTGCCAGGCCTGCTTCTCGTCCTTCGAAAGCGCAGTCCACCAGTCGTTGCTCCGCCGGTACGCGTCCCTGCCCCACCGCTCCTCGACCTCCTCCCTGTACTGGGTGTGGTCGAAACCGTCGAACATTTCCTCTGCCATCAGTTGTTCACCTCCCTCCATCTTCTTGATCGTGATCTCGACCGACGCGATCTGCCGGTCGAGACGTTCCTTCTCCTTACCGAGCCACTGCAGGTGGGTGAGGAGTGCCTGGGCGTCGTCGCGCTGGCCGCGCAGCACCTCGGCGATTGCCGGGATGCCGAGGCCGAGTTCTCGCAACAGCAGGATGCGCTGCAGACGTGCCAGCGCATCCTCGTCGTAGTACCGGTAACCGTTGCCGCCGATCCTGCTCGGCGCGAGCAGCCCCACGTCGCCGTAGTGCCGCAGCGTGCGGGATGTCGTGCCCGCCAACCGCGCGATGTCCTGGATCGACCAGTCCATGTCGCCCTCCTCTCTCGTGAACTCCACGTTAGAGGTTGACGCAACGTCAATGTCAAGCGGCCTGTTCGGCTGGCGCGATCCGACCAGCGGCGACGTGGGAGTCGCGCGCCGCCGAGCACGGGCCGCGGGCCGGCGTGCTGGCCGGCATCCGTCCCCGGCACGCCTCCCGGCCCACAACGGTTAGGGAGGATGACACGCCGCAAGCGGGAGCGCGGATGCCGCGCGGCCGGTGTGTCATCCTCCGCTTCCGTCGTCCGTTCCGCGTGGCGATGGCATGGGGGCCTCCATCGAAACTCACGATATAGCTTGACTTGGGTGGAGACGCGATATAACGTGACTTTCATACACGCGATATAACGCGAAACTCACACCCGCATCCGCTGGATGCCGAACAACAGGAGAACTCAGATGGCACAGGAGAAGTGGCTGATTGACGGCCCCAAGGTGATCGACATCCACCTCATCCGCAAGCTGAAGGTCGGTCTCATCGCCGGCCAGGTGAACATCGTCGGCCACGACGAGCCGGGCGCCCGCATCGAGGTGCACTCCCTCAAGGGGCGCGACCTCAAGGTCACCCTCGACGGTGACACCCTCGAGATCGACCACGCGCAGTTGCGCTGGGACAACTTTCTCGACGTGTTCAAGTCGTTCTCCGGCTCGGCGAGCGTCGACATCTCGATCACCGTGCCGCGCGACGTCGCGCTCAAGTTCGGTGTGGTCTCCGCGACCGCACTGATCAGCGGCCTCACGGAGGACGCGAGCGTCAGCACCGTCAGCGGTGACGTGGTCGTCGACGGGGTCTACGGCGACCTGCAGCTCAACGGGGTCAGCGGCGAGATTGCCGTTCGCAACCACTACGGCAACATCAACGCCCACACCGTGAGCGGCGACGTGACCGCCACCGGCGAGATCATGAAGTTCAGCGCGGACACGGTGAGTGGCGAAGTGTTCCTCGACCTCGCCGGCTCGCCCGATGAGGTGCGAGTGAACACGGTCAGTGGCAACGTGACCACCCGCCTCGCGGCCGGGGTGCCCGCCCAGTACAAGATCAGCACGGTGAGCGGCCGCCTGCAGCTCGACGACGCCTCGATCACGGGAGTGCGCGGCAGCTACACGGGCAAGTACGGCACGCTCGACCGCACCTGGCTCGAGTTCCGTGCCAACACGGTCAGCGGCAACATCTCCGTGCTGCACTCGGTATCGGCATGACTCCCCCCGTCTTCGCACACGGCCACCTGCGCCTGTACCTGCTGAGCCTGCTCGCCGAGTCGGAGCACGGGATGCACGGCTACGAGCTCATCCAGGCACTGGGGGATCGCTTCGGCGGCACGTACGTGCCGAGTGCTGGCACGATCTACCCGCGCCTCGCCAAGCTCGAGGACGAATCCCTCGTGACCAAGTCCGCCGACGGCCGCAAGACCGTCTACGTGATCACGGATGCGGGGCGGGCCGAGCTGGCCAGCCGCGAGTCCGAACTCGACGGCATCGAGAGCGACGTCACGGACTCCGTACGCCGCCTCGCGGATGACGTGCGGGCATCCGTGAACGACGCGATGCGCACGCTGCGCGCCGACCTGGCAGCCGCGGCCCGTGAGGCTCGCGACGACGCCCGCCAGGCCGGCCGCACCGTGCGCGTGGACACCGTGCGCTCCACGTCGAACAGCACCCTGCACGAGGCGGAGGTCGTGCTCACGGAGTTCCGTCACAACCTGCGGGCCGACCTGCGCTCCCGGGCGATGGCCGGTCAGCTCGACCGCGCTGTCGTGGATTCGCTGCGGTCGCAGCTCGAGGCGGTGCGGGCCTCCCTGTAGAGCGTGCCGGGCTCCGCTCAAAGATCGCCACAGAAACCGGGAATACTACGACACGCGCGTGCGTTAGGCGTCAGCTTGACAGCGCTTGCAGTCGGAGTAGGCTCGCCCCTCGTGACTAACGAAGCTCGGTCGCCGAAGCGGTGGCTGATCGGCGAACCGTTGTCCTCCGAAAAACTCGAGGGACAACTCCTCCCGAAGCACCTGGCGCTCCCCATTTTCGCGAGCGACCCGCTCTCGTCTGTGGCGTACGCGCCGCAGGAACTGCTCATGATCCTGCTGCTCGGCGGGCTCGCGTTCCTGAGCTTCGCCCCGTGGGTGGCCGCGGCCGTCGTGCTGCTTCTCGTCGTGGTCGTCGTGTCGTACCGCAAGCTCATCGCCGCCTACCCGAGCGGCGGCGGCGACTACGAGGTCGCGTCGAAGAACCTCGGTGAGAAGGCCGGACTGGTCGTGGCCTCGGCCCTGCTCGTCGACTACATCATGACCGTGGCGGTGTCTGTGGCCTCCGGCATCGACAACATCATCTCCGCGGTTCCCGCCCTCAACCCCTTCCGCGTCGAGCTGGCCGTGGTCGCCATCATCGTGCTCGCCGCGGTAAACCTGCGCGGTGTTCGTGAGTCGAGCAAAGCGTTCGCGCTGCCGACCTACATCTTCATCGGCAGCATCCTGGTGATGATCGTCGTGGCACTGGTGCGCACCTTCCTCGGTGACGCGCCAGTGGCAGAGTCGGCGGGTTACGACGTGCAGGGCGAGAACATCGCCCAGGCGGCCTTCGTGCTGCTCCTCCTCCGTGCCTTTGCGAGCGGATGCTCCGCCCTCACCGGCGTCGAAGCGATCTCGAATGGCGTGCAGGCGTTCCGCACCCCGAAGATCAAGAATGCGCAGAAGACCCTCGTCGCCATGGGCGGCATCGCGATCGTGCTGTTCTCCGGGCTCACCGCCGTCGCGCTGATCGCGGGCGTGCACTACGCCGAGGTGCCATGCCACCTGATCGGATGGGCCGACTGCGCCACGCAGCCGCAGCGATCCCTGATCGCCCA
Organism: Rhodoglobus sp.; assembly: GCA_040002655.1. Taxonomy (GTDB): domain Bacteria; phylum Actinomycetota; class Actinomycetes; order Actinomycetales; family Microbacteriaceae; genus Rhodoglobus. The sequence continues at coordinate 7,290 of JBDUEC010000033.1, forward strand.
GATCGCTTCGTCGGTCTTCGGCAGCGGCAGCTTCCCGTTCTACGTCATCCAGGCCGCCACCGCGCTGGTGCTGCTGCTGGCGGCGAACACGGCGTTCAACGGCTTCCCGCTGCTCGGCTCGGTCCTGGCCAAGGACAAGTACGCGCCCAAGTCCCTGTCCACCCGCGGTGACCGCCTCATCTATTCCAACGGCGTGATCCTGCTCGCACTCGTCGCGGCGATCATCCTCGTGGTGTTCCGGGCAGATGTCACCTCGCTCATCCAGCTCTACATCATCGGGGTGTTCGTCTCCTTCACCCTGGGGCAGACTGGCATGGTCGTGCACTGGGTCAAGCTGATCCGCGCCGGGGACGGCGACCGCAGCTACCTCATCCGCAGCCTGGTGACCAACGCCGTTGGCGCCCTGATGACCTTCAGCGTGCTGGTGATCGTCACCATCACCAAGTTCGTGCACGGCGCATACATCGTGTTCATCATCATGCCGATCCTCTTCATGCTCATGCTGGGCGTCAACCGGTACTACCGGGATGTCGACAAGGAGATCGAAGCCGACCCGACCACGACCTTCGGGGCCAAGGGTGACCACGCGATCGTGTTGGTCGGGCGCATGCAGAAGCCGATCCTCAAGGCCCTGGACTATGCGATCGCCGCGCGCCACGACAGCATCGAGGCGGTGCACGTGTCGATCGACGATGCGGAAACCGAGAAGCTCGAGCAGCAGTGGAAAGAGCAGAACATCAAGATCCCGCTGCGGGTTCTGCAGTCGCCATACCGCGACATCAGCCTGCCGCTGGCCAAGTACATCAAGCACCGGCGCGCAGAGCACGGCTCTGAGGTCGTCACCATTTACACCCCGCTCTTCATCGTCGGGCACTGGTGGGAGGCGCTGCTGCACAACCACAAGGCACGGCGCATCCGCAACAAGCTCGTGCTCGTGCACGGCGTGGTGCTCGCACTCGTGCCGTGGCTGCTCGACTCCTCCGACCTCATCTACGGCCGTCGCTCCCGCCCGATCCCGGGCCAGGACCGTCGCGGCGAGCCGCGTCGCCCGATCGTGCGCAAGGCCATGCCGCCCGCCAAGCCGGTCGTGCCAGCGACCAAGGCCAAGTCCGGCGGCACAAAGACCGCCACCAAGGAATGACCGTCCTGGCGGTGCTGCTGGGCGGCATCGTCGGCACCGGCCTGCGGCTCGCCATCGACTTCGCCATCCCGCACGGTGACACGGACTTTCCCCTCTCGACCCTTCTGATCAACCTCGTGGGCGCGTTCGCGCTCGGCCTACTGGTGGCCCGGGTCTGGCCGACCGCTCCCGGCTGGCTGAAAGCCGGGCTCGGCTCCGGGCTGCTCGGCTCCTTCACCACGTTCTCGGCGCTGGCCGTCTCGCTGGTCACCCTTGCGCATTCCGGAGAGTGGATGCCTGCACTCGCGTATCTGCTCGCGAGCGTGCTGCTCGGGCTCGGAACCGCCTGGCTCGGGCTGCACGTGGGTGGCCGCGGCCGCCCGGTCACCCCGCTGGACGAGGTAACCGAGTGACCGCCCTCGTCGTGGCCGCGACCCTCGGCGCTGGTGCCGTCGGCGCCCTCCTTCGGTACCTCGTGGCACGGGCGTTCGCCACCCGCGGTCCGTTCCCGTGGGCGGTGCTCGTGGTGAACGTGGTGGGCTCGGCGATCGGGGGCGTGGTCGTGGGACTCGCGGAGCGCGGGGATGTGGCGGCGGACATCCGCTTCATCATCGTGAGCGGGTTGTGCGCAGGGCTCACCACCTTCAGCACCTGGAGCGTCGAAACTGTGCAGCTGGTGCTCGCCGGGAGGGCGCGGGTCGCCATCGTGAGCGTCGCCGCCAACCTCGTGCTCGGCATCGGTGCCGCGTTGGTGGGGTACCTGCTCGTCAGCGCTTAGGCCAGCTCCAGGCCGGCTCGTCGAGCATGCCCTGGCCGTCGATCACGGTCTCGCCCAGATCTTTGCGGAGTTCGACCAGGCGCGGCTCGCCCTCACGGCTCAGCGCATCGATCAGTCGTGCGGAGTGCGAGACCACCACGACCTGCGAGTTCTTCGCGGCCGCCAGCACCAGGCCGGCGAGCGGCTCGATGAGCTCGGGGTGCAGGCTCGTCTCCGGCTCGTTGAGCACCAACAGCGCCGGTGGTCGGGGGCTCAGCAGCGCCGCCACCCAGAGCAGGTAGCGCAGCGTCCCGTCCGACAGTTCGGCCGCGGCGAGTGGACGCAGTAGCCCGGCCTGGCGCATCGAGACCTCGAACCAGCCGTCGCGGTTCTCCACCTGCACGCGACTGCCGGGGAACGCGCGATCGACTGCCGCGTCGAGTTCGGCTGCCACGCCCAGTTCCCGCACGGTCTGCAGGGCGGCGGCGAGGTCCGCCCCGTCGTGGGCGAGCACCGGGGTGCGCGTGCCGACCTGGGCCTGGCGGGCGGGAGCCGTGGCATCCGTTCGGAAATGGTCGTAGAACCGCCACGAGCGGATCTGCTCCCGCAGGGCGATCAGCTCAGGAGCAACGCGCGGGTCGGCGAACTCGCTCAGCATGCTGTCGAAGGAGCGCAGCTGGTGGTCGTGGTGGGTCCACTCGCCGCTCGCGTCGCGGATGCGAACGGATGGTCCGCGCCGCTCGGTGAGCAGGGTGGACGGACGCAGGGTGGCACCGCTCCACACACTCTCGGCCTTGATCTCGGGATCGCGCCCGAACTCGGAGAGGCTCGGTTGCGGCAAGCCGAAGTCGATGGCGTAGCCGAAGTCGTCGCCCGCGAAGCCGAGGCGCAGCGCGACCGGACCGGTGCGCGTCGTGCCCTGTACCGGATGCTCGCCTGAGCGCATCCCGCGGGAGATCGTCTCCGGGCCGGCCCACAGCGTGCCCGGGAACCCGCCCTCGCGTGCCAGTGCCGCGGGCGCACCGTTGCGGGATGCCTCGGCGAGCAGCCTCAGCGAGCGGTACACGCTCGACTTGCCGCTGCCGTTCGGCCCGGTGATCACGGTGAGCGCGGAAAGCGGCATCACGACGTGCCGAAGCGACCGGTAGTTCTCAATCGCGAGCGTGCTGAGCATGCGACCGAGCCTAGGCCGCGCCGCCGATGCTGGCGGGGGTCGGTCTAGTACTGCGCGGGCTCGATCGCGCTGAGCTCGCCGTCGCGACGGTTCGCCTGCAGCTTGCTGAGCGTGGCGACCACCTGGCGGGCGATCATGCGGCCGGCCCGGTTGGCGCCGATGGTGGACGCCTGCGGTCCATACCCGGCGAAGAATACACGCGGGTCCTTGAAGGTGGTCCCGTTCGTGACCTGGATGCCGCCCTCCTTCTCCCGGAGTTTCAGCGGAGCCAGGTGGCGCAGTTCCGGCCGGAATCCGGTGGACCAGATGATCACATCCGCTTTCTGGAATGTTCCGTCGTCCCAGCGCACCCCGTCTGGCTCGATCGAGGAGAACATCGGCTTCGCGGTGAGCACCCCGCGGTCGATTCCGGCCTGGATGCGGCGGGTACGCGGCACGCCCGTTCCGCTCACGATGCTGGGGAGAGCCCGGCCCGCCCGCGCGGCCTCGTCCTGCGCCCGCACGGCTTCGACCCGAGCCTCGAGGTTGAGCTCGCCGTCATCGGTGAAGTCGACCGGCCGGCGGCTCACCCAGGCGAGCTCCTCGGCGACGGTCTCGAGTTCGAGCAGGAACCCGATGGCGGATGTGCCACCCCCGACCACGATGACCCGCTTGCCGGTGTAGTCGGCAGCATTCACGTAGTCGTTGGTGTGCACGTGCCTGCCCTCGAAGCTCTTGAGCCCCGGGTACCACGGGATGAACGGGGAGCCCCACGTGCCGGTCGCGTTCACGACCACCTCGGTGGAGACATCCTGCTCGAATTCGCCGTTCGAGAACGTGACAGAGAGGTCGGTCGCGAGGTTGGTGACCGCGGTCACGGTCGCGGGGCGCACCACCTGGAATCCGTAGTGGTCTTCGTACTGGCGGTAGTAGTCGGCAACGACGTCCTTCGCGGGGAGCGTGCGATCCGCGGTCTCGAAGCTGAGCCCGAGTTCATCCATGCCCGGAAGGTCGTTGATGCGGTGGGCAGAGCCGATGCGCAGTGCCTCCCAGCGCAACTGCCAGGCGCCTCCGGTGCCCGGTCCGCGATCGAGCAGCACGAACTCGTTGCCGGGGTCGAGCCCGAGCTTCTTGAGGTAGTAGGCCACCGAGAGCCCGGCCTGGCCCGCGCCAATGACGACAACGGAGGTGTCGGTGGTCGCGGAGGTCACCTGACCACGTTACCCGTCGTCGCGCGGGGCGGGGAGAACGCACGTCGGTCACCAACGGCTGCATGCTAAACTCAGCGCTTAGTTTTCATCCACCCTGTTCGCCCGTTCCCCACGCCGTTCTGGCGAATCGGGACACATACCAGAGGGGGTCTCGCATGGGGCGCGGCCGTCAAAAGGCAAAGCACACCAAGGTTGCCAGGGACCTGAAGTATTTCAGCCCGGACACCAACTACGGCGCGCTCGAGAAGGAGCTGTCGCACACCACGGGCGACCCTCGACTGGATGAAGACCTCGAGAAGTGGCCGGAGTTCGCCGCTACCGAGTTCGCGGCGACCGAATACTCAGTCGATGAGTTCGAATCCGACGACGAGAACGAGACTAAGAGCGCTTAACCGCCCCCGCTGATTGAGGAGCGCGCGACGCAGGAGCACGCGTCTCGAAATCGCACCCGTAGGCCGCTCGCTGGTTTCGAGACCGGACTTCGTCCGCCTCAATCAGCGGTAGCTGCCGACCAGCCGCACGGCTCCGCCGTTCACGCCCTTCGCACCCTGTTCGAAGCCGGAGAGCTCGCGCGCGCCGATCGTGACGCGACCAACCTCCCAGGCCGGAATGCCGTCGCCTGCGAGCTTCGCAATCACCCCAGCGGATGCCTGCGGCGCGACGACCGCGATCATGCCGATGCCGAGATTCCAGGTTCCCTCCGCGCTCTCGAGGGTCGAGCCGCCGAAGTCGGACAGCACCCGGAACACGGGCGGCGGCGACCAGGTCGAGCGCTCGAGCTCTGTCCAGGACCCGACCGGCAGCACGCGCGCCAGGTTGGCGGCGATGCCGCCACCGGTCACGTGGCTGAAGGCGTGCACTGCAGGGCCGAGGTCGCGATCCGACAGCAGGCGCAGCAGCGGCGACGTGTAGAGCCGGGTCGGCTCAAGCAGCACCTCTCCCACAACACCGCCGAGCTCAGCCGAGTTGTCACGGTAGCCGATGCCGCGCTTCGCGAGAATGTGGCGCACCAGAGAGTAGCCGTTACTGTGCAGGCCGGAGGATCCCATGGCGATCACAACGTCACCGTCGGCCACGAGGTGCGAGCCGAGCTGGGCATCCGCTTCGACCGCGCCGACGGCCGCGCCGGCCACGTCGTAGTCGTCCGGGCCGAGGAGGCCGGGGTGCTCCGCCGTCTCCCCGCCGACGAGGGCCGTGCGGGTCTCGCTGCAGGCGCGCGCGATGCCGGCCACGATATCCGCGATCCGTTCGGGCACTACCTTGCCGCAGGCGATGTAGTCGGTCATGAAGAGAGGCTTCGCACCCACGACGACGATGTCGTCGACGACCATCCCAACCAGGTCCTGGCCGATTGTGTCGTGCTTGTCGATGGCCTGGGCGATCGCGACCTTCGTGCCCACGCCATCCGTGGATGTCGCCAGCAGCGGTTTGTTGTACGCCTTGAGGAACGAGACGTCGAACAGCCCGGCGAACCCACCGACACCACCGAACACCTCTGGGCCGTGGGTCTTCGCAACGGCGGACTTCATGAGCTCGACGGCGAGGTCGCCGGCCGCAGTGTCCACCCCGGCGTCGCGGTAGGTGGAGGAGTTCTCGGTCACGGGTCAAGCGTACCGGCGGGCATCGCGCTCACGGATGCCCGGCGGGAGTGTGAGAAACTAGAACGTACCTAGTCGGGTACGCCCTCCGATCTCAGGGAGCCACCGGCCAGCATGTGCGGCATCGTCGGCATCGTCTCGTCCCACCCGGTCAACCAGCAGATCTACGACGCTCTTTCGCTGCTCCAGCACCGCGGCCAGGATTCGACTGGAATGGCAACGGCGCAGGGCAGCACCCTGCACCAGTTCAAGGCCAAGGGCCAGGTGCGCGAGGCGTACCGCACCCGCGACATGCGCAACCTGGTGGGCAACCTGGGGCTCGGCCACGTGCGCTACGCCACCAAGGGCAACGCCGCCAACGAGGAAGAGGCCCAGCCGTTCTACGTGAACGCGCCCTACGGCATCACCCTCATCCACAATGGCAACCTCACCAACACTCGCGAGCTCACCGAGGAGCTCTTCCACATCGATCGCCGGCACCTCAACACCTCGAGCGACACCGAGTTGCTGGTGAATGTGCTGGCCAATGAACTGCAGGCGCAGGTCTCCGGCACCGATCTCGACCCCGACCAGGTGTTCAACGCTGTGGCTCGCGTACACGAGCGGGTCGAGGGCTCCTACGCCGCGATCGCACTGATCGCGGGGCACGGCCTGCTGGCCTTCCGCGACCCGTTCGGCATTCGCCCCCTCGTTCTGGGGCGCCGCCCGGCCGGATTCGTCGGGGATGACTGGGTCGTCGCATCCGAATCCCTGGTTCTCGAGAGCGCGGGCTACGAGTTCGTGCGCGACGTCGCCCCCGGCGAAGCGGTCTTCATCACCCCGGACGGCCAGATGACCTCGAGGCAGTGTGCAACGAACCCCCGCCTCATCCCGTGCTCGTTCGAGTACGTCTATCTCGCCCGCCCCGACTCGGTGATGAACGGCATCTCGGTCTACGAAGCCCGCCTGCGCCTCGGCGACCGGCTCGCCGACACGATCGCCAAGTACACCCCGCACGGCGACATCGACGTGGTCATGCCGATCCCCGACTCGAGCCGCCCCGCCGCAATGCAGGTGGCGCAGAAGCTCGGCATCGAGTACCGCGAAGGGTTCTACAAGAACCGCTATGTGGGCCGCACCTTCATCATGCCGGGCCAGGCGGAGCGCAAGAAGTCGGTCAAGCAGAAGCTGAACGCCATGAGCATGGAGTTCAAGGGTAAGAACGTGCTTATCGTCGACGACTCGATCGTGCGCGGCACCACCTCCCGCGAGATCGTGCAGATGGCTCGCGAAGCCGGCGCGAACAAGGTCACCTTCACCTCGGCCGCGCCACCGGTGCGCTACCCGCACGTCTACGGCATCAACATGCCGAGCCGTCACGAGCTCGTGGCACACGGTCGCAAGATCCCCGAGATCAACACCGAGTTGGGAAGCGACTACCTGATCTACCAGGAGGTCGCCGACATGCAGGCGGCGATCCTCGAGGGCTCGAACGTGGAGTCGCTCGAGATGAGCTGCTTCACCGGGGAATACGTCACCGGAACCGTCACGCCCGAGTACCTGGCCTGGGTGGAGAAGAACCAGCTGTCGTGAACGCTGCACCGCGGCCGCTGCGACCAGACCTGGAGAACCAGCTCAGTTGA
>JBDUEC010000034.1:0-14391 GCA_040002655.1 Rhodoglobus sp.
GCGGTGACCTCGAAGACCTCTTCGAACTTCTTGACGAACTCGCTGAGCTCAATGAGCGTGAGCTCCTTGAATGCCTCGATGAGCTGGTCGCTTGACAGCTTTGCCATGATGTATCTCCTTGTGGTTCTTTAGGTTGCTATTACCGCGCGCCTGTTAGGCAGCGGAGTCCTGCTTCTCGCGCAGCGCTTCGACCGTGCGAACGGCCTTCGACAGCGGTGCGTTGAAGAGATATGCGGCGCCGAACAGCGAGGCCTTGGCTGCGCCGGCGAACTTCGCCAGCAGCACTTCCCGGGACTCAAGATCGGCGAGCTTGTTGACCTCTGCTGCAGTGAGGGGGTTACCGTCGAAGTAACCGTTCTTCACGACGAGCACAGGGTTTGCCTTGGCAAAGTCACGCAGTGCCTTCGCGACGGTGACAGTGTCCCCGTGTACGAAAGCGATGGCGGTCGGGCCGACCAGGTCGTCGTCGAACGACTTGATACCTGCCGCATTGGCCGCAATCTTGGTGAGCGTGTTCTTCACCACGGCGTATGTTGCGTCTCCACTGATGGACTTGCGCAGCGTCTTGAGCTGGGCAACAGTGAGTCCGCGATACTCGGTCAGCACAACGGCATTCGAGGTACGGAACTTGTCCGTAAGCTCGGCAACCGACGCTTCCTTGTTCGCCATGGCACTCCTTGTAGTTTGATTTCGTTAACCAAAAAAGCTCCGGCGCAAGCGCACGGAGCTGGAGATCCCTTACGGGAAAACGACTTCACACACCTGCGCTGGTCTTCGCTTCGCTCCGGAGAGTTGCTGCGAACCTTGGTCTTCGTGCTTGCGCACGCAGAAACCGGCGGTCTTTGGCCTCGTACAGGCTACTGTGCCCGGGGCTCGCACGCAAACCGACTACTCGGAGCGCTGCTCCGGTGCGGGGGCGGGCTTGGCTGTGGTGGGTTTTCGCGCAGCTGGCTTCTTCGGCGCGGTCGCGGTCGCCGGCTTCGTGGCCGCTGTCGCCGACTTCGCGGCCGCGGCCCGTGCGGGGTTGGCTTTCGGGGCGGTGGCAGGCTTCGCAGTTGCGGGCTTCGCAGTCGCGGGCTTGGCAATCGTGGGCTTCGCGGTAGCGGGCTTCGCAATCGTGGGCTTCGCGGTAGCGGGCTTGGCAATCGTGGGCTTCGCCGGCACGAGCTTGGCCGAGGCAGGATTGGCGGAGACTGGGTTGGCAGAGACAGGCTTGGATGCCGGCTTCTTCGCGACCGGCTTCTTCGCGACGGGAGGCTTCGCAACGGGAGTGGCGGTCTCAACGGGCGCGGCGCGCTGGGTGGGCACGTCGGTCGGGGGCGCCGGGGTGGGCGCGACCGGCGCCACGGCATCCGCTCTGCTCAGCGCTGCAACTCGCCTGCGGGAGAGCAGTACCAGGGTGGCCGCGACGAGAACGATGACTGCACCGAGGGTGATTCCCCCGAATACCAGCCCCGGGTTCGGGCCGGACGCAGTGCCGTCGGTGGGTCGATCGCCCACGAGAATCCTCTGGTAGCTGGCGAGGGGCGTGACCGCATCCACTCCGCTCGTGCCTGGGTCAAGCGGCGCCAGGGCGGCCCCAGTGAGTGTGAACCAGGCGCCGGCGAGGTCATCGCGCACCAGGGTCGCATCCGCCGGGACGGTGAGCAGTGCGGTGCCCAGCGCCAGGCCTCGAGTGAAGGTCGCCAGCTCGGGCTCGACGGTGGAGTCGTTGATCCAGATCGTCGCGAAGCCAACAACCTTGTCATCGATCGAGATGGTGGTGACCCACTCATTGAGGCGCTCGACCGGCACATCCGTTGCCGTGCCCGTCAGAAAGTCGGGCGTCCAGACGAACACGCGGCTGAGTGGACCGGCCGTCGTCGTGTCATTGAAGTCGATGCCGGAGCCCTTGCCGCCCACGCCGAAGACGTCGTTGAGCTTGGTGACCAGGCCATCCTTCGCGGTCGTGTACATGGTGACCTCTACCGGCACCGAGCCTTCTGAAGCCGGTAGTGATCCCTCAGAAGCGGATGCCGCAGGCCCGCCCGCGAGCACGGCGAACGCAGCGAGCAGCACCGCACCCAGCGCCAACCGGCCCCTAGACATGGTCACGCCAGCTGTGCGTCGGGGCGTAGCCGAGCACCCGCTTCGCCTTATCGATGGACAGCAGGGTGTCGTTGACACCGAGGTCGCGCTTCACCGTTACACCGGGGAAGACCTCGGCGAGCAGCTCGGCGTTGGGGCGGGACATCACGGTGTCGGGCGAGGCGATGATGAACCGGTCGAAGCCGGGTAGACGCTTCTCCAGCGCGAGTAGCACGGCCTGCGCACCATCTCTGGCGTCGATGTAGCCCCACAGGTTCCACTTGCGCAGCGTAGCGTCGGCATCGAAGGCCGGGAACGCGGCGTAGTCCTCTGGCGCCATCACGTTCGAAAAGCGCAGGGCGGTGATGCTGAGCTCCGGGTCCCAGCGCACCAGCTTGCCGGCCAGCTCCTCTTCGAGGTGCTTGACGACGGCGTACATCGACTCGGGGCGCGATTCGTAGTCCTCGTCGAGCGGCACGTAGGGCGGTGGCGAGTCGAACGGGATGCCGAGCAGCGTCTCACTCGAGGCGTAGACAATCGTCTTGATGCCGGCGCGCCGAGCCGCCTGGAACACGTTGAATGTCGCGTTCATGTTGTTGTGGAAGGTGGCGGAGTCGGCCGCGAGGCCACCGGCCGGAATAGCCGCGAGATGCACGACGGCGTCGAAGCCGTCGACCCGATCGTTGATGCCGCTGAGCGCGTCGACGGTCTGGCCGTAGTCGGTGAAGTCGACCCGCGTGAAGCCGGGGCCGCGCTCGCCGACCGTGTCGAGGTTCACGACGGTGTGGCTGGCATCCCGAAGCCCGGTGACGACGGCACGGCCGAGCTTTCCGCTGCCTCCCGTGACCGCGACCCTCACGAGCTGACGCTCCGGTGGGCAGCGGAAACGGGTCGGAAATCGATGTGTACGGGCACCTGTCCAGTCTGGCAGCTTCAGACCGGAGCGAGTGGCAACAGCACGCGGAAGATGGTCGCACCCGCCGAACTCTCAACCTGGGTCTGGCCGCCGTGCGCGTCGACCACCGCCGCAACGATCGCGAGCCCCAGCCCGGTGCTTCCGGCCGCCCGTGAGCGTGACCCGTCGCCGCGCACGAACCGCTCGAACACCGAGTCGATGAGCGCAGCGTCGATGCCCGGCCCGTCGTCGCGAACCTCCACCACGGCGCGGTCGCCATCCGTGCGAACGGATGCCGTGACCTTCGTTCCGGCGGGGGTGTGCACCCGCGCGTTCCCGAGCAGGTTCGCCACAACCTGGTGCAGGCGGGCGGCGTCGCCCAGGGCGATCACCCGGCCCGCGGGAATGTCTACCGTCCACTCGTGGTCGGGGCCCGCTACCCGCGCGTCGTCGACCACATCGGAGACGAGCTGGCTGAGGTCGACATCCTGCTTCTCGAGCTCACGGCCCTCGTCGAGCCGGGCGAGCAGCAGCAGGTCCTCGACGAGGCTGGTCATCCGTACCGACTCGGACTCCACCCGGTCCATCGCGTGCACGATATCGGGCGGCAGGTCATGTCCGCTCCTGCGGGTCAGCTCGGCGTAGCCACGGATCGACGCGAGCGGGGTGCGCAGCTCGTGGCTGGCATCCGCTACGAAGGTGCGCACCTTGTTCTCGCTGGCCTGGCGAGCGCTGAGCGCCGCCGAGATGTGGCCGAGCATGCGGTTGATCGCCGCCCCCACCCGGCCGACTTCGGTGTTCGGGTCGGCGTCCAGCTCGTCAACCCGCACCGCGAGGGCAACGTCCCCACGTTCAAGGGGCAGCTCGGAGACGGTCGTGGCGGTGGTCACCACGCGCTCCAATGGGCGGAGTGCGAGCCGCACGGTTGCCGAGGCGGCGAACCACGCCGCGATCAGGCCGAGCAGCGTGACCACGGCGACCACCAGGGTCAGCTGGATCACGGTGGCGTTCACACCGCTCAGCGGGAGGCCGATGAGGAGACGGTTGTCCTGGGTGGTCGGCACGACGGCGACGCGGTAGTCGCCGAGGTCCGCGCCGAGGCTGACGGTGCGCGGCACCCCGTCCGCGGGCAGGTCCGCGAGCACCTGGGCCTGCGCGAGTGTCAGGTTCGCGGGCTTGCCCGCCTCGTCGAGCACAGCACCGTTGAAGATCTCTCCGTGGATGATCACAGCGCCGAGCGTGCCCGGCGACTGGCCGGGAATCGCCAGGTAGCCGGTGGCGGGAGGCGGCCCGTCATCGTGGTTGCCCCCGATCGCATCCTGCGAGCGCGTGGTGGAGGAGGTGACCTGGGCGTCCAACCGGTCAACGAGATAGCCGCGCAGGGTGAGGATGCTCACCGCCCCGATGACGACGCTGACGACGGCGAGCAGTGCAACGATCGCGAGCACCAGGGTGCGGCGAAGCGTCCAGTGGCGCCTGGTCATCCGACCGGCTTCAGCACGTAGCCGAAACCGCGCACCGTGTGGATCATCGGCTCACCGATCGAGTCGATCTTCTTGCGCAGGTACGAGATGTAGATCTCGACGACGCTCGAGCGCCCGCCGAAGTCGTAGCTCCAGACCCGGTCGAGAATCTGCGAACGGCTGAGAACCCGCCGCGGGTTGCGCATGAGGAAGCGCAGCAGTTCGAACTCCGTGGCGGTGAGCTCGACGAGGGTTCCCCCGCGGCGCACCTCGTAGCTGTCCTCGTCGAGGGAGAGATCGCCGACCTCGAGGTAGGAACTCTGCGACTCGGAGACCGCCAGGGTGGACCGGCGGATCAGTCCGCGCAGTCGCGCCACGAGCTCCTCGAGGCTGAATGGCTTGGTGACGTAGTCGTCGCCGCCCACGGTGAGACCGGCAATGCGGTCGTCGAGTGCGTCCTTGGCGGTGAGGAAGAGGATCGGGGTCTGGTCGCCCGACGCACGCAAGCGCTGGAGCACGGTGAGACCGTCAATGTCGGGGAGCATGATGTCGAGCACCATCACGTCGGGGCGGAACTCGCGCATCGCGGCGATGGCCTTCTGCCCGTCGGGAGCAATGCGCACGTCCCACCCCTCGTAGCGCAGCGCCATCGACAGCAGGTCGGTGAGCGACTCCTCGTCGTCGACAACAACCGCGCGGATCGGGCTGCCGTCTGCCCTGGTGATGCGCGGCTGGGCGACCGCCGCCGGCAGGTGCCTCGACGGAGTGCTGTCTGTGGTCATGCTCTCCAGTATCGGGAGTTTTCTATGAGTCGCCTGTGATCGATACCGGAGTGCGCTGTGATAACCAACCCACAGCTTCGCGAGAGGCAGCGCATAGTCGCCGTCCCTACGGTCGTCTCACCCATCCCCGAATTCTCATCGAAGGAGCACCATGTTCGGCACGTACCTGTGGCGGGAACTCGTCCACCGCCGCAAGCAGACCATCATCGTAGCGATCGGGCTCGCCATCGCCATCGCCCTCGTCATCGTCGTCAACGCCGTCTCGGCCGGGGTGCGCGACGCGCAGTCCACCGTGCTGCAGTCGGTATACGGCGTGGGCACGGATGTCACCGTGACGCAGGCGCCAACCGCGCCAGCCGACGGCGCCCAGGGTGGCCCCGCCTTCCAGTTCGGCTCAGGTGACGGAGCCGCCGACGGCGGATCCACCACCCTCAGCCAGAGTCGGCTCACCGCCGCGCGCGGCTCCACCGCGTTCGACGCGAGTGCACTGGACACGGTGACCAGCGTGGACAACGTGAGCGCGGCCACCGCGACCCTTTCGCTTGAAAGCATCACGTTCAATGGCCAGATCCCCGACTTCCAGCAGGGAACGCAGGGTGCGCCGACCGACGGCAGTGCTCCCCCCACCGGCGGCGCGGATGGCGCAGGCGGCAGCTCGTTCGACGTCGACTCCTTCTCGGTGCAGGGCATCGACGTGACCGGAGCTGCGGTTGGACCGCTGACCGCAACCTCCCTCAGCGACGGACGCACCTTCACTGCGAGCGACGTCGGCACCGACGTGGTGGTGGTGGACGCGTCCTACGCGACGACCGCTGGGCTCGCCGTGGGTGACACCCTCTCCATCGGGGACACCGAGTTCACTGTGATCGGAATCGTGGCATCCACCGGCTCGGACGCGGCCACCGGGTCGAATACCTACATCCCCCTGGATGTCGCCCAGTCACTTTCAGGCCTCGACGGCCAGATCACGGGCATCTACGTGCAGGCAGCGTCGGCAGCGGATGTCGCGCAGATCAAGTCCGACCTCGAAACCGCGCTCCCCGACGCCACCGTGAGCACCCAGGCGGATCTCGCTTCGAGTGTCTCCGGCTCGCTGTCCACGGCATCCGGACTGGTTTCCAGCCTCGGTACCTGGCTCTCGCTCATCGTGCTGGCCGCCGCCTTCCTGCTCGCGATCCTGTTCACGATCTCCGGTGTGAGCCGCCGAACGCGTGAGTTCGGAACGCTCAAAGCCATCGGCTGGAGCAACGGGCGCATCGTGCGCCAGGTCGCCGGCGAGTCGATCGTGCAGGGTCTGATCGGTGGAGCCGCGGGCATCGCGGTTGGGCTCCTCGGCGTGATCATCGTGAACCTGATCGCACCCACCCTCAGCGGGAGCGCGAGCACGGTGGGCGCACTCGGTGGTCCGGGCGGGGGCGCATTCCGGGGGCCGGGCGGCGCCACTCAGACCGCTGCCGCAACCACCGACGTCACCCTGCAGGCTCCGGTGACCATCTCGATCATCCTCATCGCGGTGGGGCTCGCCGTTCTCGGCGGGCTGCTGGCCGGAGCTATCGGCGGCTGGCGAGCCGCGCGTCTGCGCCCTGCCGAGGCGCTGCGTAGCGTCGCCTGATCGACATCCAGACAAAGGAGAGTGCAATGTACGAATTGAAGAACGTGACCAAGTCCTACGACCAGTCGAAGCGGAAGGTGCTCGCGCTGAACGACGTGAGCCTCAGCATTGCAAAGGGGCAATCGGTGGCCATCCAGGGGCCGACCGGGGGCGGCAAATCTACCCTGCTGCAGATGCTCGGTGCCCTCGAGCGGCCCACCAGCGGCACGGTGGCCCTCGGCGAAGCTGAGCTGTCGACGCTGGGCGACACCAAGCTCGCCCGCATCCGCGCGAAGGACATCGGGTTCGTGTTCCAGGGGTTCAATCTGATTCCGACGCTGAACGCCCAGGAGAACGTTGAGACGGCACTTGCGCCGCTCGGCCTCAACGGCGCAGAGCGGAAGGCGCGGGCATCCGCTGCCCTGGCGAGCGTCGGCCTGGCCGACCGCGGCACCCACCTGCCGTTCGAGCTCTCCGGTGGGCAGCAGCAGAGGGTGGCAATCGCGCGGGCACTGGTGAAGAAGCCCGAAGTGCTTCTGGCCGATGAACCCACCGGCAACCTCGACGAGGAGACCCGCGACGAGATCATGGACCTGCTCGAGGGGCTGTGGCGCGAGAAGGGACTGACTCTGATCGTGGTCACCCACGACTCGGCCGTGGCCAAGCGTGCCCAACGTCGCCTGCACATCAAGCAGGGCAAGGTGACCGAGCGCTAGAGCGTGGCTTGCGCCGGGTCCCAGCTCTCGGGGAGAGCGGGGCTCGGCGCAACCGTGCTCACCACGTCCACCCAGTCTCCGGTTGACGCCGCTTCGGTGATCGAGACCATGACGTCGAGCACGTGGTAGGCCTGCTCCCCCGTGGCGCGCTCCGGCAGGTCGGCCCGGATAGCGCGGGCGAGCTCGACGATGCCGATGCCCCGCCCGATCGTCGGGCCGACCGCAGGGTGCACTTCGGCCTGCTCGGCCCGGTCGCGCCAGACCAGCACGTCTCCGTCGAAGGTGTTCGGGTCGGGGAACACGACGGTGCCGGTGCTGCCCGAAATCTCGAGGCTGGTGCGACGGATGCTGGACTGGAAGCTGAAGGTGGCCTCCGCCGAGGCGCCACTCTCAAACTCGAGCAACGCGCTCACCTGGGTGGGCACCGCCACCGGGAACTCCTCGCCGGCTCGCGGTCCGGTCGCGATCACCCGAGTGTCGAGCGATCGGGAGGCCACAGCGCTCACCCGCTTCACGGCTCCGAAATTCTGCACAAGCGCCGTGAGGTAGTACGGCCCCATGTCGAACAACGGGCCGGCGCCCTCGGCGTACAGGAAGTCGGGATTGGGATGCCACGCCTCCGGCCCCGAGGCCTGGAACACCGCACTCGCGGTGAGCGGTGCGCCTACCGAACCCTCCGCGATGAGCCGCTTGCCGGTCTGCAGCCCCGCCCCAAGGAACGTGTCTGGCGCCGTCGCCACTCGCAGCCCGGTGCGGGCGGACTCGGCCAGCAGCGCCCGGCCGCTCTCCCGGTCGAGGGCGAACGGCTTCTCGGACCAGACGTTCTTGCCCGCGGCGAGCGCGCGCAGGGCGACCTCGACGTGAGCGGCGGGAATGGTCAGGTTGACGACGATCTCGATGCCGGGGTGCGCCAGCAGTTCGTCGACCGTTCCGTGCCCGGGCACGCCGAAGCGCTCAGCCTGGGCCCCAGCGCGCTCGAGGTCGATGTCGGCGACAAACAGCACCTCGATGTCGGCGAAGGTGGTGAGGTTCTCGAGGTACTGGGTGCTGATCACGCCAGCGCCGATGACTCCGACACCGACTCGTCCGGTGCCGGTCATGCCGACTCCCCGTGAGCGGTGAGGTAGGCGAAGCTACCCACGAGGGCGGTGAACACATCGCCGTCGAAGTCGTCCAGCTCGACCACGCGTCGCGCCTGCGGCGCCGCGGCGAGGATCCCGAGCACGTCGACTGCGCCGTCGCCTGCCGCGACCTGCTCAGTGTTGACCTGCGTGATCGGGCCGTCTTTCACATGGATGGCGACCACCCGGTCGCCCAGGCGCTCGAGCAACCCAGCGGCTGGAACCCCACCGACCTCGGCCCAATAGGTGTCAACCTCGAGCACCACGTCGTCGGACAAGTGCTCGGCGAAGACTTCGAGCGCGGGCGTGCCGTCGATGCGGTTCTCGAGTTCCCACCAGTGGTTGTGATATCCGATCCGCAGGCCATGATCGGCGGCGGCGCGCGCGATCTCGCCCAGGGCATCCGCTGAGCGGGCGACGTCGTCAGCCGAAGTCCACAGCGCGCGGTCGATCATCGGGTCGATCAGCGTGCCGATGCCGATCTTCTTGGCTGCAGCGAAAATCGGGGCGAGGTCAGCGCCGACCAGCCGCGCGTGGGCCGTCGGCGCAGACAGACCGTTCGCGGGCAGCAACTCGGAGTACTCGTCTGCGCGCTCCACGAAACCGTAGAGTTCGACCGTGCGGAAGCCGATGCCGGCTACCCGCTCGAGTGCCGTGGGAAGGTCGGACGCGATGGCGTCCCGCACCGTGTAGAGCTGCACTGACAGCGGATATTGCGACACCGGAACTCCTCGTTGATGATGGCTACCCAGCAACCCTAGGGAGGACTTACGCCGAAGTCCATCAAAAGTGCGGCGAGTGGCGACAAAAAGGCGGACGTTCAGCCAACATCGTGATTTACTGTGCACGTGACGGACGTCGACAGGGGTTCTGCGCTCGGGTCGACCGGCCCCAGCGAGATCTTCCAACTTCTCAGGGACGGCCTGCCGCGCACCCGTGCGGAGCTCGCGGTGATCACCGGGCTCGCGCGGTCCACCATCGGATTGCGGGTCGACGCTCTCATCGAACTTGGTCTGATCAGCCCACTGGCGGATGCCGCATCCACGGGCGGGCGGCCATCGTCGCGGTTCGCGCTCAACCCGGGCGCACGCATCGTGCTTGCTGCCGACCTCGGTGCCTCGCACGCCACGCTCGCCGTCACCGACCTCGCGGGAAACGTGCTTGCCCAGGAGACCGAACCCCTCCAGATCGCGGAGGGACCGGAGCGGGTGCTGGGCTGGATGGTCGAAGCGGGCACCCGGCTGATCGCCGCCGTCGGGCGCGCCCAGTCCGACCTGATCGCCGTCGGCATCGGGTTGCCGGGGCCCGTGCAGCACAGCACCGGCCAGCCGGTGCGGCCGCCGATCATGCCAGGGTGGGATCGCTTCGATGTGCCCGGCTGGGTGCGCCAGCACCTCGACGTGCCGGTACTGGTCGACAACGACGTCAACATCATGGCCCTGGGCGAGCGCGCTGCGGCGTGGCCGAACACCGAACACCTGATCTTCGTGAAGGTCGCGACCGGAATCGGCTCTGGCGTGATCTCCGGAGGACTACTGCAGCGCGGCGCCCAGGGCAGCGCTGGGGACATCGGCCACGTGCAGGTTCCCCGCGGCGCGGGCGTGCTCTGCCACTGCGGGAACCGCGGATGCCTCGAGGCCATCGCCTCCGGTCCGGCCATCGCAGCGTCGCTTCGGGCCGCTGGAATAGCGGCAGAGACCGGTCAGGATGTCGTCGACCTGGTCAAGAGCGGCAACATCGATGCCATCCATGCGGTGCGGCAAGCAGGCCGTGACATTGGTGAGGTGTTGACTGCTTGTGTGAGCCTCATGAATCCATCCGTCATCGTGATCGGCGGTTCCGTCGCAGGTGCGGGCGAGCACCTGATCGCCGGCGTGCGGGAGATCGTCTATGCCCGCTCGACCCCGCTGGCCACCGAGCACCTCTCCATCGTGCAGTCGGCCGCCGAGGGCGATGCCGCGGTGATTGGTGCGAGCGTGCTCGCCATCCACCACGCGCTCTCGCCGCAGAGCATCGACGCGATGGCCGTGGTTTAGCTGAGGCCCCTCGAATGATCCTGGCGCAGAAGGCCTTCCAACCCACTCTCGACCTCTGGGACGAGCCCGACGCCCCGCCGGCCTGGTCGCACACCAATCGCATCGTGGCGCACTCCGAAGACCGGGTCGCCTGGCTCCGCGCCCGCAGTCGCGGAGTGACGGCAACGGATGTCGCACGCCTCACGGGGCCCCGCGCGCTGCAGGCGCTCGCCCTGGAGAAGCTCAACGGAACCGGATTCGGCGGCAACGCGTACACCGACCATGGGCGGGCCAGGGAGCCGGAGATCGCGCGCTGGGTGCGGGCGAACCACCGCATCGAGCCGAACAGCGCGTTGTTCCACGCCTTCGGCGAGCCGTACCACCTGGCCACCCCCGACGGTGTGGCGATGGTGGATGGCACGCTCACCCTGTGCGAAATCAAGACCACCGGGCACGCCTGGCGCTCCATCCCGCGCTCCTACCTCCGGCAGGTCTGGTGGCAGCAGTACGTGCTCGGCGCCGAGCGCACGCTCGTGGTCTGGGAGCAGCACGACGACTTCGTGCCCACCAACGCCGAGCCGGAGTGCCGCTGGGTCGAGCGCGACGACAACGAGATCCACGTGCTGGTGGGCCTTGCCGACCGGTTGCTGGCCCTGGTCAGGCGCTGACGCCCTCCGGGTCGGGGGCACGGATGGCGCGAGCCGCAAGCGTGACCCCGAACACGATGAGCCAGCCGATGGCCAGGGTGGTCGCGACGAACTCGAGGCGGCTGCCGAACGCCTGCTGAAACCTGAGCAGCGACAGCATGCCGCCTGTGCCCGCGATGACTGCGACCAGGATGCCGGTCAGGCCGGAGAAGACCGCGAGCACCCGGTGTCCCTTCGCGAACGACGACTGCAGCATGGCCCAGCAGGCCGCGGCGAACGCGAGTACGGCGGCGAGCGTGTGCAGGAAGTCCTGGAGGTTGAACGAGGGGCCGTACGGCAGCGGGCATCCGCTCGTGCAGGTGACCTGGGATGCGAACAGGAAGAACCCGCAGCCGATCCAGAGTGAGATGGCCGGCGTCCAGGCGGCAAGCACCCGCAGCCGGGACCGCACCCGTCGACCCGCCCAGGCGATGGCGCTGCCGCCGACCACGATCAGTAGAAGGGCCGCCTCGAACCACTTGGCCGTTGGCATCCCCTCCGCTCCGAGTTCGCTCACGTAGAGCTCGCGGGGAATGGAGAGCCGCGCCGCCCAGACGATGACCAGTGCCGCCGCGACTAGCACGCACCCGGCGATTGCTGCCGTGATCTCAGCCCTGCGCAAAGGGACCCCGCAGGACGGACCACTGCAGCAGCATGATCGTCTTGGCGTCGGCGATGTCGCCGGTCTCGATCATGGCGAGCGCCTCGTCGATGCCGAGCTCCACCACGGTGATCTGCTCGCCCTCCTCCGCCAGGCCGCCGCCGTCGTTCCGCCGTGTCGACGCGTCGTACGGGGCGGCGTAGAAATGCAGCCGCTCCGTGACGGATCCCGGGCTCATGAACACATCGAAAACGTGGGTGACCTCGCCGACTTCGTGGCCGGTCTCCTCGATCGCCTCCCGGCGAATCGCGGTCTCGGGGTCGTCATCGTCAAGCAGGCCGGCAGCGGTCTCCAGCAACTCACCGTCGGGATGCCCGTTGACGTACACCGGGTAGCGGAACTGCCGGGTGAGCAGCACGGTTCGGCGATCGGAGTCGTACAGCAGGATGGTCGCGCCGTTGCCGCGGTCGTAGGTCTCGCGCTGCTGCGTCGTCCAGGTGCCGTCGTCGCCGAGGTAGTCGAAGCTGGTCGAGTGCAACCGGTACCAGTTGTCGCTCAGCAGCCGCACATCCGTGACCCGCACTCGCGGGTTGGTGGCCGGCGGGTTGTCCGCCGACACTACGGCTTGAGGATGCGCACTCGGCTGAGCGCCCACACTCCGACAGCGACGACCAGGGTCGCGACCGCAATCGCGACGCAGTACAGGGCGACGACGCCGTAGCCCTGCGCGGGGTCGAGGAACGGATACGGCACCCACCCGTCCGTCGCGCCACGGAAGAGCACAACGACGACCCAGACGATCGGGTAGATCACCACGAGCCAGAGCTTCTTCCACGGCACCGCTGTGCGGTCGCCGAACAGGATCCAGTCAGCCACCGCGTAAATCGGCAGCACCACGTGCAGCACGG
This sequence comes from Rhodoglobus sp., assembly GCA_040002655.1. Classification (GTDB taxonomy): domain Bacteria; phylum Actinomycetota; class Actinomycetes; order Actinomycetales; family Microbacteriaceae; genus Rhodoglobus. The sequence continues at coordinate 12,846 of JBDUEC010000034.1, forward strand.
TGTTCGCCCACTCGAGGCTGACACCGCCCTCAAGGCCGGTGAGCAACGTGTTGTACACGATGCCGACGACCGCGATGTAGGTGGTAGCGCAGGCGCGCAGGAGCACCAGTCCAGGCGTCTGGGCGCGGCCGGCGAAGGTCGCGAACGCGGCCACGAGCAGCGCGACCGTGATGATGATGTTCGCCTGCATCGTGAAGAAGCCGAAAAAGTTGAAGGGGTTGATCGCCGTGCGCGACGCGGTGTCGAAGAAAGTGGCAACGATTGCGACGATCGCCCCGACGGCCACGACCAGGCGGATGACCGCAAAGAGAAGCTTCATGGTTGGAATGCTAGCGGCATCCCATAGTTTGCATTCAGGTGACACCGCCGTAACAGGCGCGAATCATTGGGGCGCTTTACTGGGCGTACACGGCGGGGAGGCCAACGGATGACCACGATGCGAGCCATCGTTATTGGGGCCACGGGTGGGCCGGACGTGCTGGTCATGGCCGACGTGCCGATGCCCCGCGCGGTGAACTCCGAATTCCTGGTGCGGGTGGTGGCGGCGGGCGTGAATCCGATCGACGCCAAGACCCGTTCGGGCAAGGGCGTCTCCGCCGAAATCAGGAACTATCCGGCGATTCTCGGCAACGATTTCAGCGGCGTGGTCGTTGAGTCGCCGTACGAGGCCCACGCGATCAAGCCCGGTGACGAGGTCTACGGCATGCTCACAGTGCCGCGCTCGTCGGGCAGCTACGCCGAGTACGTCTCGGTGCCCGCTACCGGCATCGCGAAGAAGCCCAGGGCCCTATCGCACGCTGAGGCCGCGGGCGTGCCAGTGGCCGCGCTGACCGCGTGGGGCGCCGTGGTTGACGTCGGCAAGGCGCACGAGGGCCAGCGCATCCTGATCCATGCGGGCGGGGGCGGGGTTGGGCATTTCGCCGTGCAGTTCGCCGCCTACTTCGGCGCCCACGTGATCACCACCGGCTCGACGCACAACGTGAACTGGTTGCGTGAGCTCGGCGCGAGCGAAGTCATCGACTACTCGACCACGCGGTTCGAAGACGTGGCGCACGACATCGACGTAGTGATCGATCTTGTCGGCAACGTGCACGACGACACCGGCACGCGATCGCTCAGCGTTCTCAAGCCGGGCGGTCTGCTGGTGAACGTGCCAAGCGGCAGCTGGCCGAGCCTCGCAGCGGATGCCGCCGCCGCCGGCATCCGCGCGACCCACTACAAGGTGCCGGCCGACGGCTCGACGCTCAGCGTGATCTCGCGGCTGCTGGAGTCCGGCGACATTCGGGTCTACGTGGACCGGGTGTTCGACCTGGACGATGCCGCAGACGCCCACCGCGCCCTCGAGACCGGGCACACCCGCGGCAAGATCGTGCTGCGCGTCAGCGACGGTTAGTGGCTCACCGTGAGAACGCGAGCAGCCGCACGAAGTCATCTTCGTACTTCTCGCCGACCAGAAACTTCTTCGTGCCCACGATCGCGAAGCCGCTCTTCTCGTAGAACCGGTTCGCGCGGGCGTTGAACTGGTTGACGCCGAGCCAGACGCCGG
>JBDUEC010000035.1:0-14306 GCA_040002655.1 Rhodoglobus sp.
TCACGGGAATCTGCCTGGCGCTCGAAGCCGTCGTGTTCTGGCTGCGGATGCCGGCGCTCGCGGGCATCCCGCTGCTGGTGCTGGTGATCGTGCCGAGCATCGTGCGCTCCGAACTGGAGGGCCCGTTCTTCTTCGCGCTGGCCGCGCTCATGTATCTCGGTGTGATGCTGGCCAGCTCGAACCGGCCGTTCACGCGAGCGACGGCCTGGCTCGGGGGGCTCGCCGTGTTCGGCGCACTGGTGGTTCCGGTGGCGCTGCCGTCAGTGATCCCAGGGGACCCGGCCGGCTCGAACGGACTTGTGGCCACCGGAGTGAACCCGATCATCAGCCTGGGCGATGACCTGCGGCAAGCGGATGACACTGTCGCCATCAGCTACACGACGAACGGCGGCGCCGGCCTCTATCTCAGACTCTCCACCCTGGACGACTTCGGTGGCACCGAGTGGGCGCCGAGCAATGTCGGCGACAATCCGGGCAACTCGGTCATCGCGTTCGGGCCGCCACCGGGGCTCACGCCGACGATCGCGACCACCGCCGTCAAGTCATCCGTCTCGGTGGCGGACATCGCGAGTCGCTGGCTGCCGCTGCCGTACGCGCCCGCCAAGGTCACCGGCCTGGTGGGGACCTGGACCTGGGAGCCCGACGGGCTCGCCACCCGCAGCTCCGACTCGAACATGCGCAACCAGAAGTACACGGTGGAGAGCACGCACATCGCGCCGACCGCCGACCAGCTCGTCGCTGCGGGCACCGCTGTCGAACCCGGTATGGAGCGCTACCTCGAGCTGCCCGCCGACCTACCGAAGATCGTGGCCACCACGGCGGCCGAAGTGGTCGGCGACGCGGCAACCAACTTCGAGAAGGCGATGGCGCTGCAGGCCTACTTCCAGGGCGGCGATTTCACCTACTCGCAGGATGCCCCCGTGGCCGACGGCTACGACGGGTCCGGTGCGAAGGTGCTCGGCGCGTTCCTCGAGAAGAAGGCCGGCTACTGCGTGCACTTCTCGTCGGCGATGGCGGCGATGGCCCGCACACTCGGCATCCCGGCCCGGGTGGCGGTGGGCTTCACCCCGGGCGCGGCCCAGGCCAACCAGACCGAGGGGTTTGCCACCTACACGGTCACCACTCACGACTTCCACGCCTGGCCGGAGCTGTACTTCGTGGGCGTCGGCTGGGTGCAGTTCGAACCCACCCCCGGTATCGGCCTCTCACCCGCAGCGTTCACAACGCCGGCGGTGGATGACCCGTCCACCCCGGATGTCGACGAGTCGAAGATCACTCCCACCCCGACGGTCGCGCCGACCACCGCGCCCACGGGAGCGCCGACATCCAGCGGTGCACCGATCGACCAGGAAGAGGACGGGGCGGGAGCAACGTCCGCCGCCCGCACGACAACGCCCTGGCTGCTCGGTCTGCTGGTGCTGGTAGTGGCGCTCGTGCTGGCCCCGTGGGCGGCCCGAGTGGCGCGCCGGGCCGCGCGATTCGCGGAACTGCGGCGGGGGGCATCCGTGATGCCGGCATGGGAGGAGCTGCAGGCCACGGCGAAGGACCTGGGTTGGGACGTGCGCGACACCGACACCCCGCGCGACGTTGCCGACGACATCGCACGCATGGTCGGCGCCCCACTGCCCTCGCTCGATCGGTTGCGGCACTATGTGGAACTGGAGTCCTTCGCCGGCCAGCCGGTGACCATCGAACCGGCGGATGTGCTCGAGATCACCGGGGCAATGCGCGCCTCAGCGACGGTGCGCGACCGCATCCTCGCGACCGCGTTCCCGCGATCGGTGCTGCCCGCGTGGCTGGACGGCGTGGCGCCAGAGGCGGAGTGACTACTCGCCCAACGGGGTGAACGCGATCACCGGGCGCCCGGTGACCGGATGCTCGAGCATCACCGCCTCGACCCCGTAGACGTCGCGGATGAGCTGCGGCGTGAGCGTCTCGGCGACGGTGCCGGACGCCACGACCCTGCCCGCGCTGAGCACGATCACGTGGTCGCAGAAAGCTGCGGCGAGCGTGAGGTCGTGCAGCGCCGCGAGCACCGTCGCGCCGTCGGCAGCGAGCCGGCCGAGCAGCACGAGCGCGGACAGTTGCGCGTTGATGTCCAGGTGGTTGGTGGGCTCGTCGAGCAGCAGCAGGCGCGGCTGCTGGGCGATGGCCTTCGCGAGCATCACCCGCTGGCGCTCCCCGCCGGAGAGCGTCGCGAAGTCCCGACCGCCGAACTCGGACATCCCGACCGCGGCGAGCGCATCAGCGACGATGGCGGTGGCGTCGTGGCCGGCCGGGCTCCACAGCGACTCCCAGGGCACGCGCCCAAGCGCCACCACCGATTCGACGCTGAGGGAGAGCTCGGTCGCGGTGTCCTGCTCGACCAACGCTGCGATCCTGGCGCGTTCGCGGCGGGGCATGGCCACCAGGTCGGCGTCGTCGAAGCGCACGGCACCGGCCTGCGGGCGGGAGACCACGGCGAGCGCCCTGAGCAGCGTCGACTTACCCGCGCCGTTGGGGCCGATGAGCGCCGCGAGCGAGCCGGGGCGCACGGTGCAATCGACTCCGTCGATCAGGAGTTTGCCATCCGCTTCGACGCGGATGCGGCTGGCTTCGAGCCCGGCCCCGGTCACGTCGTGCTCCGTCGCCGAGCAAGCAGAAGTGCGAAGATCGGCGCACCGATGATCGCGGTCACGATGCCCACGGGCAGCTCGCGCGGGTCGAACAGGGTGCGTGCGGCCGTGTCCGCCCAGACCAGGAAGATCGCACCGACCAGGGCGGCGAGCGGCAACAGGGCTCGGTGGCCGGAGCCCACCAGCAGGCGCACGGCGTGCGGCAGGATCAGGCCGACGAACCCGATCGATCCGCTGACTGAGACCATGGCGCCGGTGAGTAGGGCGGTCGCGGCGAGCAGGCCCCACCGCACGCCCTGCACGTTCACGCCGAGGGCCGCGGCCGAGGTGTCGCCGAACGCGAAGCTGTCGAGCACCCGGCCGAACAGTAGCACCGGTACACCCACCACGACGATCGCGATCACCGTGATCGCCACTGCGGGCCAGCGCGCCCCGGCGAGTGAGCCGAGCAACCAGCCGAGAATCTCGCGGTAGGAGTCGCCGGTGACCGTCCAGAAGATCACCAGGCTCGTGATAGCGGATGCCAGCGACGAGACCGCGAGACCCGCCAGCACGGTGCGGCTCGGGGTGATGCGCCCGAGCGAACTCGCGAGGAGCAGGGTGAGCCCGAGGGCCAGCAGCGCGCCGAGGAACGCCGCGAGTGGCAGCAGCACGGCGACGCCGAGCAACAGCACCGCAACGGCACCGAGCGACGCCCCCGACGAGAGTCCGAGCAGGTACGGGTCGGCGAGCGGATTGCGCGTGAGCGCCTGCATGACCGTTCCGCTGATCGCGAGACCGGCTCCCACCGCGGCCGCCGTCAGCACTCGTGGCAGGCGCAACTCCCACACGATGCCGTCACGGATGAGGGGCAGCGGGTTGGTGCCGAACCCCAGGTGGCTGGCGATGGAGGCCCACACTTCGTCCGGCCGGATGGCTGCGGGGCCGAACGTCACGGCGAAGGTCACCGACGCCACGAGGGCGAGCGCCAGGACAGTGCCGAGCAGCCAGACCGGTGGTCGAGGCGGCGAAGCCGGCCTCGAGACCACCGATCCGGTTTCGAGACCGGCCCTGGCGGGCCGCCTCAACCAGCGACTGTTACGGGGCGTCAAGGGCCGCCAGCTGCTTCGCGACGTCGGCCGCGGCATCCACCGTGCGCACTCCGGCCTCTGTGGTCGGGAACGGCAGGATGATGTAGCGGTGGTTGATCACGGCCGTCAGGTTCGCGGTGGCCGGGTTCGACTCCAGAATTCCCATCTTCTTGGCGGCGGTGCTCCAGCTGGCATCCACCAGCACGATCACGCTCGGGTCGGCGTCAACGACGGCCTCCCAGTTGTACGGCGCCCAGGTGGCGTCCACGTCTGCTGCGATGTTCTTGAGGCCGACGGTCTCCATGATCAGCTCCGGCGCACCTATGCCCGCGCCGGCATATGGGGTGTCCGAACCGGACGAGTACCAGAACGCCGTGCGCCCGTCGCCGATCTCGGGAACCGCGCTGAGCTTCTTCTTCTGGTCGGCGATCACTGAAGACGGGTCGACCTGGAAGATCGCGGCCACCTCGCTGATGTCGCTGAAGATGTTGTCGAATGTCAGCTTCTTGGGCTGGTTGTGGCTCTGGCAGGCCGAGGGCGACACATAGGTCGCGACGCCGAGCTTCGCGAGGTCGGCGCGATCACCGGCCTGGTCGGCGGCGAAGGCCGACTCCCAACCCGCGTACACCAGGTCGGGCGTCGCGCCGAGCACGACCTCCTCGCTCGGCACCTTCTCGGCGAGCACCGGAATGCCGAGCGATGCGTACCCCCACTGGTCGGGCACCGGTCCGTCCTGGAAGGCCTCGCCGACGATGCGTTTGCCGAGCCCAAGCGCGAGCAGCATCTCCGTGGACGTGGACTTGATGGTGACCACACGCTGCGGGGGAGTGGCGAACGTCACGCTCGTGCCGCAGTTGTCGACGGTGAGCGGACCGGTGGCGATCGGGCTCGGGGTCGGCGAGATGCTCGCCACCGTGGTCGGTGACGCGCACCCGGCCATGGCGACGGTGGCGATGGAAATCGCGGACAGGGCGAACAGGATTCTACGAGCGGTCACGACAGCCTCCGGGCGTGGTCACGGGTGGGGGAGACACGCAATCGGCGTGCGGGGGAGGCCGGCCTCTCCAGAGACGGAGCGGGCGAAGCGCACCAGATCAAGCACGCGGGCCTGTCTGCAACAGTACATCGCGCGAACGCGGGTTCAGGCGCGCGCGGCCTCCGCGATCGCCGCCCCGACCGTCTTGAAGTCCTCCCGGAGCAGGCCAACGGTCACCCGGATGTGGTCCGATCCTTCGCGTGGATCGGCGATGAACGCCCCACCGCCGGCGACCCGGATCCCCGCTGCCGCAAGCTGCACCACGGCACTGCGCTCGTCGTCCACGGCGATCCAGGTGTTGACGCCGTCGGAGGCCTGGGCGGGGTAGCCGTTGCGCCGCAGGGCGTCCGCCAGCTCGCGCTGTCGCCCGTGGTAGACCCGGCGCGCATCGCTCACCTCGGCGATGGATGTGAAGTCGGTGAGCAAGTCGTTCAGGATGCGCTGCAGCATTCGCGAGGTCCACCCCGGCCCCAGCATGCGCCTGGCCACGATCCGGTCGACGAGCTGCGCAGGTCCGCCGACGGCAGCGATCCGCAGGTCAGGGCCGTGGGACTTCGAGAAGCTGCGGATGTGGATGACCCGCTCCGGCATCCAGCGCGCCAGGCTCACCTCGCTGGCACTGCTGATCTGGCCGGAGTGGTCGTCTTCGATCACGATCGTGGCCGACGCGTTGCGATGCGTTCGCAGGATGCGGGCGAGCTCCTTCGCGCGTTCGACCGTCATTGACACCCCGGTCGGATTCTGCGCGCGGGGCTGCAGCACGACCGCGGCCGCGCGCAGGGACAGGGCCTCCACGAGCTTGTCCGGCCGGATGCCGTGCTCGTCCATGGCCACCGGCACGCGTTCGGCGTGGAACTGGTCGAGCAGATCGAGGAGGGGAGGATACCCAGGGTCCTCCACGATCACCCTGTCGCCGAAATGGGCCACCTGCTCGAGCGAGCGGGAGATGGCATCGAGGGCGCCATCCACCACAGTGAGACCTTCGGGGTCGCCCGGCCAGGATGCCCGCAGGCTGTGCTCGAGCTCAGGGATCACCGGCACTTCGAGGTAGCTCGGGGTCGACGCGCTGAGCGAGACCCTGGTGAGTGCGAGAGTCAGCGACGGCAGCAGCGCAGGGTCTGGTGTGCCGGTCGAGAGGTCGAGCCGGGCGTCGGGTACTCCCGCCATTCCGCGCGCCCTGGGGGGCAGCCAGGTCTTCGGCGTCGGGCGCACGAAGCTGCCGCTGCGACCCCGGGAGATGATCAGGCCCACCCCGCTGAGCGCCTGCCAGGCGTGGCTCACGGTGGCCGGACTGATGCCAAGGTCCGCCGCCAGATCGCGCACCGTGGGCAGCCGATCGCCGGGTGCAAGCTCGCCCGACGTGATCAGCCGGGCGATCGCGGCGGCGATTCCATGCGGTGTCGGGTCGGTGATCTCTGGGGCTATCGCCTGCATCCGAACCCCCGTAGGTTTTACGTCAACGTCATAAAGGGAAACAAGAGAGAAATGTTTACGACGAATAATAACAAAAGAAGCAGCAGAGCCGGAGGCATCGAATGACCGTTGTACGCGCAGCACTCACCCAGACCACGTGGACCGGCGACAAGGAATCGATGATCGCCAAGCACGAACAGTTCGCCCGCGATGCCGCCGCCCAGGGTGCCCAGGTCATCTGCTTCCAGGAGCTGTTCTACGGCCCCTACTTCGGCATCATCGAGGACGCCAAGTACTACGACTACGCGGAGCCGGCCGACGGCCCGGTCGTGCAGCGCTTCCAGAAGCTCGCCAAGGAACTCAAGCTCGTGATCGTTCTCCCGATCTACGAGGAGGAGATGCCCGGCGTGTACTACAACACGGCAGTCGTGGTGGATGCCGACGGCACCGTGCTCGGCAAGTACCGCAAGCACCACATCCCCAACCTCGACCGGTTCTGGGAGAAGTTCTACTTCCGCCCCGGCAACCTCGGCTACCCGGTGTTCGACACCGCCGTCGGCAAGATCGGCGTCTACATCTGCTACGACCGGCACTTCCCGGAGGGCTGGCGCGAGCTGGGCCTCGGTGGCGCCGAGATCGTGTTCAACCCTTCTGCGACGAAACCCGGGCTCTCGAATCGGCTCTGGGAACTCGAGCAGCCGGCGGCCGCGGCGGCGAACCAGTACTTCATCGGCGCCAACAACCGGGTCGGCACGGAGACCGAGGAGTTCGGCGACCTCGCCGTCACGTTCTACGGCAGCTCGTACTTTGTGGACCCGCGCGGCAACTACGTCGGCGATGTCGCCAGCCAGGACAAGAGCGAGATCGTCGTTCGCGACCTCGATCTCGACGTGGTGCGCGAGGTACGCAACTCGTGGCAGTTCTACCGCGACCGTCGCCCCGAGTCCTACGTGGCGACGGTGGCACCGTAATGGCCACCACCTTCATCACCGGCGGCACGGTCGTTTCGGCCACAGGGCGTGTGCAGGCGGACGTGCTGATCGACGGGGAGAAGATCGTGGCGCTCGTCTCGCCGGGGTCCACCGCCCTCGGCGCAGACCTGGCCTCAACGGCGGGCACGGTGATCGATGCCACCGGCAAGTACGTGATCCCCGGCGGAATCGACGCCCACACCCACTTCGAGTTGCCGTTCGGCGGCACTGAGGCCTCCGACACCTTCGAAACCGGAACCCGCGCGGCCGCCTGGGGTGGCACAACGACAGTCATCGACTTCGCCGTGCAGACCACGGGCACGAAGATCCAGGATGGCCTGGCCACCTGGCACGCGAAGGCGGCGGGCAACTGCGCCATCGACTACGGCTTTCACCAGATCATGGGCGGCGTTGACGACGATTCCCTGAAGGCGATGGCCGGGTTCGTCGACGAGGGCATCACCAGCTACAAGATGTTCATGGCATACCCGGGCGTCTTCTACTCCGACGACGGCCAGATCGTTCGCGCGATGCAGACGGCGGCAGACCTCGGCCTGCTCACCATGATGCACGCCGAGAACGGCCCGGCGATCGACGTGTTGGCTGCCCAGCTGGTTGAGCAGGGCAAGACCGACCCGTACTACCACGGCATCGCTCGTGCCTGGCAGATGGAGGAAGAGGCGACGCACCGCGCGATCATGCTCGCCAATCTCACCGGCGCCCCGCTCTACGTGGTGCACGTGTCAGCCAAGCAGGCTGTTGAGCAGCTCGCCTGGGCTCGTGACAAGGGGCAGAACGTGTTCGGCGAGACCTGCCCGCAGTACCTGTACCTCTCGCTCGAAGACCAGCTCGGTGCATCCAGCGACGAGTGGGGAGCCTTCGAAGGGGCGAAGTGGGTGTGCTCAACACCGCTGCGCTCGCGCGAGGAGGGTCACCAGGATCACATGTGGCAGGCGCTGCGAACCAACGACCTGCAGATGGTCTCCACCGACCACTGCCCGTTCTGCATGAAGGGCCAGAAGGATCTCGGCCTTGCCGACTTCCGCAAGATTCCCAACGGAATCGGTTCGATCGAGCACCGCATGGACCTCATGTACCAGGGCGTCGTCACCGGCGAGCTGACCCTCGAACGTTGGGTCGAGCTGACCAGCACGACGCCGGCCCGCATGTTCGGCATGTACGGCCAGAAGGGCGTAATCGCCCCCGGCGCGGATGGCGACATCGTGATCTACGACCCGAAGGGTCACACCACGATCTCGAAAGAGACCCATCACATGAACATGGATCACTCCGCGTGGGAGGGTTTCGAGATCGACGGCCACGTGGACACGGTCATCAGTCGCGGCAAGGTCGTGATCGACGGCAACCAGTACCTGGGTGCCAAGGGCGATGGCAAGTTCATCAAGCGCGGCCTGACGCAGTACGTGATCTGATGACTTCCGCGGATTGAGCCTGTCGAAATCTCACCTGGGGTAATCCGTCGGTGAGATCTCGACAGGCTCGATCAGCGATAGAGAAAGAGCACCACATGGAATTCGGAGCAGTACTCCAGACCAATCCGCCGGCGTCGCGCACGGTGCACCTCGCCAAGCTCGCTGAGCAGTACGGCTTCGAGTATGTGTGGACGTTCGATTCGCACCTGCTCTGGCAGGAGCCGTACGTGATCTACAGCGCGATCCTGGCCCAGACGAACCGGGTGATTGTGGGCCCGATGGTCACCAACCCGGCGACTCGGGACTGGACGGTCACGGCATCCGTGTTCGCGACACTCAACGAGATGTACGGCAACCGCACCGTGATTGGCATCGGTCGCGGGGATTCGGCCGTGCGGGTGACCAACGGAGCGCCAACGACGCTGAAGACGCTGCGCGAGTCGATCCACGTCATCCGCGAACTCGCCAACTCCCGCCCGGTCGAGTACAACGGCGCGGAGCTGCAGTTCCCGTGGAGCAAGAACTCCCAGGTCGAAGTGTGGGTGGCCGCGTACGGACCGCTCGCACTCAAGCTCACGGGTGAGGTGGGCGACGGCTTCATCCTGCAGCTCGCCGACCTCGACATCGCCGAGTGGATGATCAAGACGGTTCGGGATGCCGCGGCAGCAGCCGGGCGCGACCCGATGTCGATCAAATTCTGCGTGGCCGCCCCGATGTACATCGGTACGGATGTGGCGCACATGCGCGACCAGACCCGCTGGTTCGGCGGCATGGTGGGCAATCACGTGGCGGACATCGTGGCCAAGTACGGAACGGACGGGTCGGTACCCAAGGCTCTGACCGACTACATCAAGGCGCGCGAGGGCTACGACTACAACTCGCACGGCCTCGCCGGAAACGACCACGTCGACTTCGTGCCCGACGAGATCATCGACCGGTTCTGCGTGCTCGGCACCGCGGAGCAGCATATCGAGAAGCTCAAGGCGCTCAAGGAGCTCGGGGTGGACCAGTTCGCCGGGTACCTGCAGCACGATAACAAGGAAGAGACCCTGCGCGTCTATGGCGAGACGGTGATGCCCGCGCTGCGCGAGCACATTGTGGCCAAGAAATGAGTCGACTCCGGGCAGTGCTCCTCGGGGCGGTGGGGATCGTGCTGCTCGGGGTGCTCTGGGAGGCATACAAGGCGTTCGGCCCCGCCACCGGTTTCGAGCTGGCCGGGGTGCAGTTGCTGCCGCGCACGAGCGATCTCGCGATGCCGCACCTGCTCGACATGCTGAACCGGGCGCTCGCACCCGCCAACACCGGCCAGGACTCGCAGCCGGTCTGGCTTGCTGTTGTGCTTGCCTGCCTGTCGAGCCTCGGCACGGCCGCGGTGGGGCTTGCTGTCGGAACAATCGTGGGGGTCGGGTTCGCGCTGCTCATGCTGCGCTTCCGACTCGCAGAGGCCGCCGTACTTCCGTGGCTGATCCTCAGCCAGACGGTGCCGCTCATCGCCCTCGCACCGCTCATCGTGAGCTGGGGCGGGCGCATCCAGATCGGGGACTTCTCCTGGGAGCGCTGGATGTCGGTTGCGGTGATCGCCTCATACCTCGCGTTCTTCCCGGTGGCGGTCGGTGCCCTGCGCGGGTTCCAGTCGCCCCAGGTCGCCCACGAGGAGCTGATGCACTCCTACGCCGCCGGCTGGTGGAAGACGCTCGCGTACCTGCGACTGCCCGCTAGTGTGCCGTACCTCATCTCCGCACTGCGGCTGGGTGCTGCATCCGCCATCATCGGCACGGTGGTCGCCGAGGTTTCCACCGGGGCCAAGGGCGGCATCGGCCGCCTGATCATCGAGTACGCGCAATCCGGGTCGTCCGACCCGGCCAAGGCGTTCTCCCCGATCGCGGGAGCGGTGCTCATGGGCCTGTTCGCCGCCGGGATCGTCGCCATCGTCGCGCTCACCCTCGGGCGCTTCCGCAGGAATGAGGTCGCAGCATGAGCGCAGTCGAAGTCAGTGGCGTCACGAAGACGTTCGCGACCAGGTCCGGGTTGGTCACGGCCCTCGACGACATCTCGCTCACGATCGAGAAGGGCGAGTTCGTCTCCCTCATCGGCCCATCGGGCTGCGGCAAGTCCACCCTGTTGCGGCTCGTCGCCGACCTCGACACCCCCACGAGCGGCTCGATCGAGGTGTTCGGCAAGACCGCGCGCCAGGCTCGGCTCGACCAGTCCTACGGCATCGTCTTCCAGAGCGCCGGCCTGCTGCCGTGGCGCTCTGTGACCGCCAACATCGAGTTGCCGCTCGCCCTGCACGGGGTGGCGAAACCGGCTCGCCGCGCGCGCGTGACCGAGCTCATCGAGCTGGTGGGCCTCACCGAGTTCGCGAACAGTTACCCGGAGCAGCTCTCCGGAGGCATGCAGCAGCGCGTGGCGATCGCCCGCGCGCTCGCCGAGCGGCCGGAGCTCATCCTCATGGACGAGCCGTTCGGCGCCCTCGACGAGATGACCCGTGAGCGGATGCAGCAGGAGCTGGTCAGAATCTGCGCCGAGACCGGCGCGGCCGTCATCTTCGTGACCCACTCGATCCCTGAAGCCGTCTTCCTCTCGGACCGGGTGGTCGTGATGTCGCCGCGCCCCGGACGCATCCGCGACGTGGTGAGTATCACCCTCGGCGACGCCAGGGGCGAGGCTCTCCGCGAGGAGGCGACCTTCTTCGCCGGCGTGACCGCGGTGCGCGAAGCCCTGCACGGGGCACCGGTTTCGACAGGCTCAACCAGCAAGGGTGCAGCCAGGGGAGTGGATTCGCGATGACGAACACCTTCGTGCGCAGAGTGCTGCCCCCGGTGGCGCTCGGGATCGTGGCGCTGTTCGCGTGGGAACTGCTCGTGAATCTCGCCAAGATCCAGCCCTATCTACTGCCCGCGCCCACGGCGATCCTCAAGCAGTTGCAGATCGTGCTGCCGGCGCTGTGGTCCGCAACGCTCGCCACCGGGGCCAACGCTCTCGTGGGGCTCGTAGCGGGTGCGATCGTGGCGATCGTGTTCGCGCTGCTTGCTTCGCGCATCCGGGTGATCGACGAGCTGATCGCACCCATCGTCGCCGCCATTGCCGTCGTGCCGATCGTGGCCCTCGCCCCCGTGCTCACCAACATGTTCGGGGCCACCAGTGAGAGCCCGCGCCGCGTGATCGTGGCGATCGTGGTGTTCGTGCCGGTGTTCATCAACACCCTGCGCGGACTACGCCAGGTGCAGCCGGTGCACCGCGACCTGATGCGGGCGTACGCGGCATCCAACTGGCAGCTCACTCGCACCGTAACCCTGCCGGGGTCGCTGCCGTACATCTTCACCGGCCTGAACATCGCCAGCTCGCTCGCCGTGATCTCGGCCGTGGTCGCCGAGTACTTCGGCGGGTTACAGAACGGTCTCGGCTCGCGCATCACCTCCGCCGCCTCGAACAGTGCATACCCCCGCGCCTGGGCCTATGTCTTCGGTGCGATCGTGCTCGGCCTGGTCTTCTTCGCGGTGACGCTCGCGATCGAACGGCTCGCGTCGCGGCGGAGATAGCCCACTACACGTCCGCCCCACTGAGGGCGGCATCCACAGCAGGTCCGAAATGAACAGGAGTAGCAATGAGACACAGCAAACGCGTACTGCTCGGCGTCGCCGCGGCAGCCGCAACGGTCGCCCTCGCGCTCGCCGGGTGCACGGCCAGCCCGTCCGATGACGCGACGTCCGGCACGGGGAAGCTCACTCCGGTGACCCTTCAGCTCCAGTGGTTCGCCCAGGCCCAGTTCGCCGGGTACTACGCGGCGCTCGACCAGGGCTACTTCAAAGACGAGGGTCTCGACGTGACCATCGTCGAGGGCGGCGTGGACATCGTTCCGCAGACCGTGCTCGCCGACGGCCAGGCCGACTACGCCATCGCCTGGGTGCCGAAGGCACTCGCGAGCCGCGAACAGGGCGCGGGCATCACCGATATCGCCCAGATCTACCAGCGTTCCGGCACGCTGCAGGTATCGCTTGCCAAGAACAACATCACGTCCACGAAAGACCTCAAGGGCAAGGTCGTGGGCAACTGGGGATTCGGCAACGAGTTCGAGATGTTCGCCGGTCTCACGAAGGCGGGCCTCGACCCCGCAACCGACGTGACCCTGGTGCAGCAGAACTTCGACGAGTCGGGCCTGCTGGCCGGCGACATCGATGCAGCACAGGCGATGAGCTACAACGAGTACGCCCAGATTCTCGAGACGATGAACCCGGACACCGGCAAGCTCTACACCCCGGATGACCTGAACGTGATCAACTGGAACGACGACGGCACGGCAATGCTCCAGGATGCCGTGTGGGCCAACACCGACAAGCTGAACTCCGACAAGGACTACCAGGCGACGACGGTGAAGTTCCTCAAGGCCGTCATCAAGGGTTGGATCTACGCGCGGGACAACCCGGAGGACGCCTCGAAGATCGTGCTCAAGTACGGTCCGCAGCTCGGCGCGAGCCACCAGCTCTGGCAGACCAACGAGGTCAACAAGCTGGTCTGGCCGTCGCCGGATGGCATTGGCATCATCAACAAGGACGCCTGGGCCCAGACCGTCAAGATCGCTCTCGGCGCCAAGAACCTCGAGGGGTCGACCGTCATCACGACCGAGCCCGACAAGGACGCATACACGAACACCTACATCCAGAAGGCACTTGACGAGCTCAAGGACCTCGACACGGTCGGCAAGGACTTCAAGCCGATCGACGTCACCCTCGAAGAGGGCGGCAAGTAACCCAGCAGTAATGTGAGCGGGTGGCCGGCAGTTCCGGCCACCCGCTCCACCACGTAAGGAACACCATGAACGACCAGCACCCCGAGCTCGACAGCGCGTACGGCCAGCTTGCCTACGACCTGGACCGCGCCCACGTCTTCCACTCCTGGTCCGCGCAGGGATCGCTCACCCCGTTCGTGATCGCCGGGGGACTCGGCAGCACGGTGTGGGACTTCGACGGCAATGAGTACCTGGACTTCTCCAGCCAGCTCGTCAACACGAACATCGGGCACCAGCATCCGGCCGTCGTCGCCGCGATCAAGGCCCAGGCCGACATCCTGACCACGGTGGCCCCGCCGCACGCCAACCTCGCCCGCGGCGAGGCGGCCAAGCGCATCCTCGGCAAGGCCGGTCCGCAGTTCGGCAAGGTGTTCTTCACCAACGGCGGTGCGGATGCCAACGAGAACGCCATCAGGATGGCGCGCCTCACGACCGGCCGAGACAAGGTGCTCTCGACCTACCGTTCGTACCACGGCAACACCGGTTCGGCGATCGTGTCGACGGGGGACTGGCGCCGCGTTCCCAACGAGTTCGCCCGCGGACACGTGCACTTCTTCGGCCCGTTCGCCTACCGCTCCGAGTTCTGGTCGGACTCACCGGAGCAGGAGACGGAGCGCGCACTCAAGCACCTGCAGCGCGTGATCGAGTCGGAGGGGCCAAGTGGCATCGCGGCGATCCTGCTCGAGACAATCCCCGGCACGGCCGGCGTGCTCGTTCCACCGCCCGGCTACCTGAAGGGAGTGCGCGCCCTGGCCGACAAATACGGCATCGTGCTCATCTTCGACGAGGTCATGTGCGGCTTCGGGCGCACTGGTGAGTGGTTCGCCTGGCAGGGCATCGACGGTGGCGTTACCCCCGACCTGATCACCTTCGCGAAGGGTGTGAACTCGGGCTACGTGCCGGTCGGGGGAGTCGTCATTTCCGAGTCGATCGCGAACGCCTTCGACACGCAGGTGTTCCCGGGCGGGCTCACCTACTC